>NZ_JANKBY010000275.1:0-5116 GCF_024621905.1 Terrisporobacter muris | reverse complement strand
TTTTTTCCTACTTTATACATATAAAGATTTAAAAAAGTAGCCACTATGGCAATACCCCCGAATATTATCCACATATTTTTACCTCCCTTTTATTTCGCATTATATAACATTGGTGAATTAGAATTTACCAATCTCATATTAAGCAAAGTTACAGATGTAGTGCATATTTCTAACTTTTTATTAGATATGCGATTATTTACTGACATGTCTACACTAGAGACCTTGCTTCCATCAGATATAACTATATAAGCTTCCCTTATTTTCATACTAACTCCCCTGTCAGATTATTATTTATACCTTAATTATATCAAAAAAGCAACTGATTTTATATCAATGGCTATGTCATCCAAATCTATTTTATTTTATACTTATCAAATCTAAAAGTAACATTAACTTTAACAAAGTATCTAATCAAAACATTATCCGAATATGTCAAATTATTTTAAATAATGATTTTAACAAAATTTTAGGAGGAATGCTATTATTAATTATACTTCTTATCATAGAGGTTCCTTTAGTATATATAATTAATAATTACTTCCCTTGGATGTTAGGTAAATTAAATATATAAGATGAGTTGAGTGTAATAATAGACTAGTAATATACTAGCCTATTTTGATGTTAAATAAAATTTGCACTATATTAATATAGTATATCAAAACTCACCTACAAATTTATATTTATCTATATAACATCAAAATATTTTTATTTTGCTATTTTAGATTTTATTATATCAATAATATAATCAGTTGAATCAACCTTTAAAATTAATACGATTATACTATATACTATGGCCCCCATGCTAACAGAAACTATTAATCCTAAAAACTCACTAATTAAGGATATTTTCGCAAAAATTTTCAACACTGTAATAGCCATTACACAAGATGCTAAAAATGTTTTAAACAGTGTCATTAAAATACTCATTGCATTAAACTTTCCTATTTTCTTTCTAAGATTAAACAATAAAAAACATATAGCTATTATTGCCGAAATACTTGAACCTAAAGCAAGTCCTGATACTTTCATTGTTCTTATTAAAATTAAGCTTAATAGTATATTAGATATAACACATAATATACTATTTTTCATTGGAATTTTGGTGTCTTCTAAGGAGTAAAATACCCTTACAGCAACATCTCTCATTCCTGCCGCAACCATACCTATAGCATAGCAAGATAATACTTGAGCTGTTATAATAGTTGCACTTTCATCAAAGGCACCTCTTTCAAAAAGTACTTTTACTATTGGTTTTGACAATATAAATGCACCTATAGAAATAGGCATAATAATTAATATGACAGAATTAATAGATTTACAAAATGTAATCTTTAGTTTTCTTAAATCATTTCTTGAACTCAATTTAGAAAATACAGGATATATTACAGCTGTTATTGATGCAACAAATAATCCTGTAACAAACATATTTAATTTATATGCATAATTTAATGCAGATAAAGAACCTGTTACTAAAAAAGATGATAGATTCTTATCTACTAAACTATTTATTTGATATGCTGATGCTCCTATCAAAACAGGTCCTATAGCTAAAGCCATCTTCTTTATATTTTTATCAAACAAATCAATATTTAATTTGTATCTAAATCCCTTTTTACAGCAAAATGGAATTAAAAATATCATTTGAATAAAAAATGCAAATACAGTTCCATATGCTAAGATTTCTACACCCAAAACTCTACTAAGTAAAACTGATATTATTATTGATATATTATATGGTAAGGGCATTATACCTGTAATCAAAAAGTAGTCATGTATCTCTAAGTACGCTTTTAATACGTATGTTATACATACTAAACCAACTGAAAATAAAATAATTCTTGTTAGTTGTATGGTAAGCTTAAGTCTCTCTCCTTCAAATCCTGTTGCAAACAATTTAACCAATGGTTCTGTGAAAATCCAACCTAAAATTGATACAATTAATGATATAATAAATATAATATTTATAACATTGCTTGTGAATTTTAAAGCTTTTTCCTTTCCACTCTTTTCTTCTATTGATGTATATATAGGCATATATGTACTTTGAATAGCTACACATAATAGCGATATAAATGCTACCGTTATGATATTCAACGCCATTAGATATGAATCTGATATAACACCAATACCATACACATATCCAATAACTAAATCTCTTAAAAATCCAACAATCTTTGATATTATTGTTGCGATAAACAATATGGATGCTGATTTTAATATTTTAGACATCTAAATTCCTCTTTTCATGTTAAGTTGTTTAAATATAATAAATCTTCTATGATTGTGTAAGAGTAATATGAATTGAAAACATATTAGTATACTTTATATATTATATACATATAATATATGATTTAATTACTTAGTACAATTTACAATAATGTAAGAAAGATTTACTTTTATCTAATAGTGCAATGTGACCATATATTTAACTGATCCTGTGCATAATCTTTTGCATTATTCATTCTCTTTATTAAATGCCTGCTCAATATCTCCATCCTCGTCCATGAACACTATGTCTCCAACTGTGAATAATTCTGTTTCCATAGTACTAGAGGGAACTGTAACAACTACCTCTTTCCTTTTATTGTTAACAATAGTAACTTTATATTCAGTGGATTTATTATCTTTTTCTATCATCTTGATAGTGTATCCTTCTTCTTCTATCTGTGCATTAACAGCTTTATCTTTTGCTGAGCCAATAGCAAGTCCTACTAACATACCAATGCAAATTCCCATGGAAGTACCCATGGCTATATTACCACCAAATAATCCACCGAAAGAAGTTCCAAATGAAGCACCAAAACACATTCCAAGTGACATACCTATTGCCATATTTTTACTTGTTTTTTTCATTATATTATCTCCATAAATTCAGACTTATCTATATGATATCAAAAATATTCTTAATTCGCATTATATAAAATTCTACACTACCACAATTGAGACATACACAGGCTTTTACACGATCTTGAAGAATATTTGCAATTTCTAAGTAATCATCTTTATTTATTTTTCTTAAAATTAATCTATCAGTTTCTATCATTACATCATCCATAGAAAACTCCCCCCTAATTTTTATTTGGTATTATATTAATATTGTTCATCATGTATAGCAATCACATAAAAAAGTCACCAAAGTTTCATAAATATAAATAATACCAATAACTATGTTAATAATCATTGGCATTACTTTATGTAGGATTAAATTATGGAATTTCTATTTCTATTACTTCATCATCAAGGTGTTTTTCATTACCATCAATACAAACAACAGGTGTTATTACTATTTTTTCTTCTGTTCCTTTAAGTTCAAAATCACAGTAAAGTGTATTTTCAGTATCTGAAATACCACTATCAAGATTCATTAAATCTTTACCATTTTCATCTGTTACTGACAAGAAGAAATATGTATTATCTGAAGTGTCTCCTTCTATATCCATCTTAACCTTTGCAGATACAGGAGATATCCTTATATCATCAATCTTCAACTTGCATTTTATATTTCCTTCACTTATATCAATAGCTTTGTTAATTTCAACAACTTTCATATCATTAGATATATTAGAAGTATTTATAATAGTATTAAATTCCCATGTTCCAAGTTCCTTACTTAGCCATCTACTTGACTCTGTTTTTGACTCACCTATATCAAAGTCTTTAAATTTAATTTTCATATCATAATCTTTATTTTCCTCTAAATTTTTAAGTATATCAAAGTCTTTATCAACGACCCCATCTCCATCAGTGTCAATTCTAGTTAAATCAACAATATATAAAATTTCCTTTTTATCCTCACCTCTTACATTCCTTTGATTAATTGCTCCACCTTGACCAGGAAAAGACATATCGCCTATTGTAATAAGGGGTAAATCTGGTGCAAAGTCCTTTTTATTAAATCCGTTTTTCTCTAAATCAAAATTACTATAATCAATCCCCAAACTTACGATTAATTGCTTATCATCAAGCATTACATCTCCTAAGTTAAGTATCAATCCATCTTTTTCTAATGATTGGTTTCCTTCAAACTTATATTTATCAAACTCTCCTGAGTCTCTATCTAAAAAATACTCAATACTATTTACTAATCTATTTATATATGCCAATGCTCTCTCATTTGTAAGAGCTACAGAACCTAAAACAAGTGTGGCTGATACACTTGCTACTATCAATTTTTTATTTACTTGCTTTTTAGATTTTATCTTTGATTTCATTATATTTTTCATTTTTTCATTATCAGTTTTTACTTCAGTATATCTATCAAATTGAATTTTTTCGTTATTTAATACTTTATATTTGTCTATCATCTTATTTACCTCCATTTTCTAGTAAAGATTTTCTTATCTTGGCCTTACCTCTAGATAACTTACTATGGACACTAGAAATAGCTAATTTCTTATTCCGTGCTATATCTACTATACTTTCACCTTCTAGATAATATCGTCTAAATATTTCTTCATCCTCTTTAGATAAGAAGTTTAAGGTCTCGTTTAATTCTTCTTGAATTTCTATATTTAATAAATTTTTATCTATATATGGTGTCTCTTCATCTAATGTAGATGATTCCATCTTATTTAGATATTTTCTTTTATAATCAATTGCTTTATATTTAGCTATTGCACATATCCAGTTTTTAAAAGAATTTTTATTTTTTTCAAATCCATCTATGTTATTCCAAATAGCCAATAAAGTATCGCTAACACATTCTTCTTCATAATTAATAAGAGCACCTAAATGATACCTAACTACAGAAGTAATAAGGCCATTGTACTGATCTATTAACATTTCCATTCCTTTTTCATTTTTCTTTTTTATGTATTTAATCATTAATTTATCTTGCAAGTTACTTCCTCCTCACTGTAAAAGCTTTTACATTAGTTAATTCGTAAATTAATATCAAAAACTTGCATGTTTGAATATTTTTATTTTATTGTTCATTCTAATATCAACAAAGTCCAGCAATATTATTTGCTGGACTTTAATTTCGTAATATATTAAAAAAGCGACTATTCTTTTTTTAATTCTAAAAGTGTAGGTGTTATGTTAAGTACAATAGATAGAATAGTTAAAACCCTGAATGAATTTTCCATAGTAGGTACTACATCGGCTAAAGCAGCCC
>NZ_JANKBY010000274.1:0-5133 GCF_024621905.1 Terrisporobacter muris | reverse complement strand
TAAATATTTATATTAAATTTATAGCACTTCTTTAAATAATCTTAGTGCATTCTTATAAAAGATCTTCTCTATATCTTCTTCTCTAAAACCTAATTTTTGCATTTTGTCATAAATCAATTGCATATTTGATGAATTCTCAAACTCCAAAAGGCAATCTATTCCATCGAAGTCGCTACCAATACCTACACAATCTATCCCCCCCTTATTCGATATATATTTCATATGATTTATAATATCGTCGATTTTACTTATATCATTAAATTTATAATTATCATTTAAAAATAAAGAATAGAAATTAATGCCTATAATTCCACCTCTATCTCCAATTTTTTTAATCATGTCATCAGTCAAATTTCTTTGGTGAGAGCATATATTTCTAGCATTGGAATGGCTAGCAATAAAAGGTTTTGTTGTATTATTATAAACATCATAAATTCCATCATCTGATAAATGTGAAACATCGATAATCATTCCTAGCTGCTCCATCTCATTTATAAATTCTAAACCTTTTTCTTTAAGACCTTTTCTCTCATTCTTTTCTTCATTATAAAAATAACCATTTGGATAGGCTAACTCATTATCATAATTCCATGTTAACGTCATCATTCTAACACCAAGTCTATAAAAATTTCTAAGCAATGATAAATTACCTTTACAAACTCCGCCTTCTTCTATGGATAGTAGTGCTGAAATCCTATTTTTCTCAATATTTGTCATTATATCTTCATATGTATAAACTATTCCAATATCATCCTTATTTTTTTGCACTTCATTATAAAGCAAATCTATATAACTAAGGCAAGACTCCAATGGTTTATCATTACTTCCTAAGTCCACATATGATGCAAAAACTTGAAGCATATAATCGCCCTTTTTCATTTTTTCTATATCTAAATGTAGTCTATTTTGTCTTAAGTGTATATCTTCTCCTTTTTGTCTAATGTCATATAATTGTGATATTGTATCACAATGAAAATCAACTATCTTCATTTATTACCTCCTAAAATCAGCACCTTTATATAAATCATAAGTAACATCTTGCATAAGTCTTTCATACTCTGGTACATTTACATTGTTACCACAAAAACATACTATAAATGGCTCTTTATCAAATACTATTCCTACATCATGAGTTATATTAGTATCTTCTCCTGTTTTATGTGCAATATTAACTTTGGGCTTTATACTTTGTAGAAAAAAAGGTACTTTACTATTTAATCTTTGATTTTTTAAAATATTTATCATCTCTTCACTAGACTTTTCGTCAATTAGTTCTTTATTGTACATCTTCTCCAACAAATATGCTATATCTCCTGCACTTATATAATTTTCTAATCCTAATGCCGCTTTATCGGAATCAAACATTTTACGATTAAGTACGGTATTTTTTAATCCTATTTCTTTTATAGTTTTATTGATATTATCTATTCCTAATTTATCAATTAAAATATTTGTGGCATAATTATCACTTAAAATAATCATAAGCACATATAAATCTTCCAATGTAATTTTCAAGTTTTCCCTCATATAATTTAAAGCACCACAAGATGGTACTTTATCTTCCTCTTTAGTAATAAAAATATCGTCTTTCCTTATAATATCTTTTTTTATCTGATTAAAACATTCCACCAATACAGTAAGTTTTATTACGCTAGCTGCTAGCATTGGCTTTTCTTCATTATACTTAATTATTTCTTGTGTAACTAAGTTTTTATAATAAAAACTTACATCACCTTTCATATTCTTTAATTTGTTTATTATTTTATCATCCATAAATACATCCCCTTTATAAATAGTTACAATATTATTCTACTCCATCTAAGTCTATTACTGCACTATTATTGAATATATTATGCTACAATTTTATCACCATAATAAAATTATTAAGGAGGATTTATGTTTAGAGATATAATCAAGAAAAAAAGAGAATTAAGTACAGAAGATACAATAAAAATATTACAAGAAGGAAAAGAAGGAGTATTATCAACTATAAGTGAAAATGGATATCCTTATGGAGTTGCTGTTAATTATGTTTATCATAATAATTGTATCTATTTCCACTGTGCCAATAAAGGACATAAATTGGATAATATAATTAAAAATAATAAAGTTTCTTTCTTTGTAAATTCTGATATCGCCATACTTCCAAAATATTTTACTACTCATTATAAAAGTGCAATAGTATTTGGACGTGCTTTCATAGTTACTAATGATGAAAAAAGAAGTGCAATTATTGCAATAGGAGAAAAATACTCTCATCCTCATATGGAAGAAGGCCTGAAATACATAGATAAAGCTATAAATTCATTTACTGTAATAAAAATAGAAATTGATCATTTAACTGGTAAATACAGTAACGCTACTAATTAGCCAAATTAAAATAGACTAATACTCTTGATAATTCAAGGTTCTTAGTCTATCTTTAAATTTATATATTTCCTATTTAATTATGGTCTGATTATATTAGTAGCTCCTGATAACTCTTCAACTATAGAGTACATATTGGTTACTTTACCAACTTGTAATTTATCCTGTAAGTTATAGAAATTCAAACAAGTTCCACAGCTTAGTATTTCAACACCGTGATCTTCTAATACTTTTAAATCCCCTATAGAATCTGAACCTTCAGATGATAATTTCACACCGCTATTATATAGTAATACGGCTTTTGGATATTTGTCTAATTGAGTTATAGCGTATATAAAACCTTTAATAAGAACCTTTCCTAGTTCCTCATCTCCTTCACCCATTTTATCACTACTTAATACCACTACCATTTTTTCCTCTTTTGCAATAGCAGCAACCACTTCTTTAGTTGCTTCACTTTCTACTACTTCACCACATTGTACTTTTATAACATAATGATTTTGCCCTACTTTTTCACAGGTATATTCTAAGTTTTTTTGATTAACCATTTTTGTGACATTTTGTACAGCTATTTCATTGTCTACACTTATTTCAACTATTGCTGCATCTTCTAGAGCATCTATTGCTTTTTTTGCTTTAACTACTGGTATAGGACAATTATCTCCTATAGCATTTACTTTTACTATGTTCATTTTTTATCCTCCTATATATAATGTCATCATATATGCTTATACTGACTATTATTTTATTTAAATCCAATAATTGCAGCACCTAAGGCTCCAATTATTTGAGCATCTTCTGCTATAAATATTTCTTTGTTTAAATTATTTTCTAACATCTTTACTAGCTCTTTACTCTGGGCTAAGCCTCCAGTAAAGGCTATTGTATCTTCTAGTCTACCTTTATTTAATATGGATATACCCTTATTAGCAATAGACTTTAATATACCTGCTGCTATATTTTCCTTAGGAATATCTTGAGCCAAAAGGCTTATTATTTCTGATTCAGCAAATACAGTACACATACTAGAAATATTTTCAGGTGTAGCACCATGTGCCAATTCATCAATATTTTCTATATCACTTCCTAATTTATTAGATGTAACTTCTAAAAACTTACCTGTACCTGCAGCACATTTATCGTTCATTATAAAATTAACAACATTTCCATTGTCATCAATATTTATAACCTTACTATCTTGTCCACCTATATCTAATATAGTTCTAATATTTTTATTTAAAAAGAAAATTCCCTTTGTATGACAGGTTATTTCTGTAACTGTTTTATCTACAAAATCCATACTAACTCGTCCATAACCAGTCCCTACTACTTTCTTTACTTTATCCTTATCTATTCCATCTATCAATATTTCATAAGCTTGATTTGATGTTCTTTTAGGACTCCAACCTGTTGGTATAACAACCTTCTTTACTACTTTCTCTCCATCAAACAACACTGCCTTTGTTGCCACAGACCCTGAATCTATGCCTATACTATACATCTTCACTCAATTAACAACCTTTCTTTTCTTCTATCATCTCTATAAATGCTTCAAATCTTGTTCTTAACTGTTCTGTGTCTGATTGAGAATAATCAGTTTCAATTGCCATGTAGTGAATATTTTTATCATTAACTACAAATTCTTTTATCCTATTACCTTCCACATTAAAAGGATGGCATGATTGAAGAGCAACGTCAATTACTCCATCAATTTTAAACTCTTCTATTAAATCTCCTAATAATTCTATTCTCTTATCATTATTCATCATACAAGCACATCCTATATTTAGATACTTCTTAGCTAAAGCATCATAAACATCTGGATTACTTTCATCCACCAATTCTCTATTATTTCTTATAGATGAACATAGCTCATAAGCAACAATTGATCCACCAGATTCTTCTATAGTATTAATAATTTTATTCGTACATCCACCAATTGGAGATCCAGTAATTAATATTCTAGGTGCGTCTTTTTTTACAGAACACTCACCTTTTTCATATCTTATTTTAGTATCATCTATTATTTTCCTTAAATTTGCTTTTAATTCATCTCTATCAAATTTAAATTGAGCTTGATAAGATACTTGATACAATTCCATTCCTGTTAAAGCAGAAGGTTCTAATTTTCCCAAGTCATAATACTCATTTAGTAATCTTCTCTCTTCATTTTTATCTTTAATTGCATCTTTTATATCATCTTCACTTATAGTTGTATCTAATTCTTTTTCTAAAACTTCTTTTAATAGAATTATCTCATCCTTCCAAAGATTAAACTCATGTTTTCCAGTTGCTCTATTAGGCATTTGCATAATATGAGTTGGTTTTACTTTTCCTAACTCCTCATACATTTTCTTCTTCCCATCACAAGTTGTCTCCCCAATAAGCAAATCTGAAAAATAAAAATATGGGCATGTATCAGTTATTGCATGACCATAACTTGATTTTATTAAAGGACATAGATTTCTTGGCAGTATTTTTTCTGCTTCTGGAATTGCTTCCTCACTTACTCCGCATACTCCCACTGGAACAGCATTTGCTGCAATAGGTAACTCAGATGGTGTAAAACAACAAAATGTACCAACCATTTTTCTCCCACTATCTTTTACTTCTTTGGCTGCTAGAAATCCATCTTTTCTTGCTTGTGCAAAACTTTCAAATTGACTTGGTAAATTACTCATTTATATCCCCCTAAAATAATAATTTATATCATATTCTTCATTTTAAATCACCTTCATAGTATCAAATCTAAATATAAAAAACTAT
>NZ_JANKBY010000273.1:0-5134 GCF_024621905.1 Terrisporobacter muris | reverse complement strand
AGAAGTTAAAATTATACCAGCAGTATTTTGGTATATTTTCACTATGATTATTGTGATTTTAGGAGCATTTATTATTTACTTAAGTAGTGATATTAATTTAATAGATAATGATAATTTATTATCTTTAATATCAACAGTTTTATTTATTACAATACTTTTATATAAATTTAGGGTTAATAAAAATAAGTTATTATTAATGATTAAGGATTATATAAAAAAAATAAATATAAAAGAATTAGGCGGTGTTGTTGCTACTCAGCTATGCCTTTCTATGGGCATCAGTCTATTATTAATAGGTATAGTTTATTTTACTTTACCAAATATGCTAAATAATCTTTTATCCGAATCATCTGTATCAGAAGTTTCTACTTATGGTGGACTATTCATATCCATGCTAATTACCGTTGTTAGTGCCCCTATCATGGAAGAATTATTTTTTAGAGCCATCATATTTAAAAGAATTAGTAGAAAATTCAATATCTACATAGGAATTGTAATTTCCTCTTTAGTATTTGGACTTTTACATATTGAATTAGCAGTTATAGGTGCTTTTATTTTTGGTATTGCTTGTTGTATCTTATACATCAAGTATAAAAATATACTAATTCCAATGACTGTTCATTTTTTAAATAACTTAATTGCATTTTTGCCTCAGTTAGATATTAATGCATCTGTTAATACTTCTCCAATTACTAATACTGATGCCATAGTTTCTTTATCCTTTGGTTTACTATTATTTTTAATAGGAATGTTCTTTTTTATTAAGTTTATACTAAAAAATAAGAAACATCTAAAGAGCGGATTTTCTCCTAGAATTGACACTAGGTTTATAATAGAAAATAAAAATTAAAATTGCCTAGCATAAAAGCATCTATTTATTTAGATGCTCTTTGCGCTAAGGCAATTTATATAAATCTTCAAGTATCAAATCATTCTCATAAATATATTTAGCTATATTATGTCCCACATATCTAAAATGCCATGGCTCAAAACCATAACCTGTATCCTCTACTCTATCTTTTTTATATCTTAATATAAATCCATATTTATGAGCATTTTTTTCCAACCACTTACCTTCTTCTGTCATTTCAAAAGACTGTATTAATTTATATCCTATGGATTTTGCAGATATATCAACTGCTAAACCAGTTTGATGTTCACTTTGATTAGCTTTAGCCACATATTTTTGGGTATATTCTTTTCCTTTGCGTATTAAAGAATTTGAATATAATTCTTCCTGGTAACTACTAGATCTATATCCACTTATTAAATAAAGATTTATCCCTTCTTCTTTTGCATCCTTAAACATTTTTTCCAAATTATTAGAAGCACACTCACTTAAATAAATATCGCTTTTTATAGTATTAACTTTTGGTATAACTAAATCATCTGGTTCATAACTTGATTTTAGTCCATTTTCTTTATTCACTAATTTTGCTATTCCATTTTTGTATTTATATACCAACTCTTGAACATTTTTTAATTGACTGTCTACTTCAGTATCATCACTATAGTTAGACATATCATAGTCTAATACTTGATTTTTGGCAGCTAGCTCTTTAGCCTGTGTTAAATTTTTTGCCCCACAAAATAATAAAAAACCACCAAATAAAAGTATAACTCCAATCGTACTATATACTTTCTTTTGATTCATTGCCATAACTCCCTCTTAATATTAATTCTCAAAATCATTTTATATTATAACATTTTTCGACTATTTTTTGTATTATTTTATATTTTTTACCTTTTTATTTATGTGTCAAAAATGCAAAATAAAAAACCATATTATTTTATAATATGGTTTGAATTTAAGTGCAAATTTAATTTTTAAAGTTGGAAAAATTCTATTATATCATCTTCATGGTAGTTAATAACTAGCTCTTTTGGGAAATCTAGCTCTTCAAGTAAGCTTTGAGCATTGTCAAATATACCAACCTGATAACAAATATGAGCATCACTACCTAAAATAATTCTTACCTTATGCTCTTTACATAAACTCAATAACTCTATATAGTTTTCACGAGCATTTGGTCTAAATGAACCTGAGTTTAATGATGAATTATTTAATTCTAATAAGATGTTTTTTTCTTTAGCTTTTTTAACAACAGCTTCATAATCTAATTCATATCTACCATCATCTGGATGTCCTATAATTTTTACTAATTTATGATCCATTGCATTTAGAGTTGCCCTTGTATTTTCTTCCTTGGTTCCAGGTTCTAAACATACAGTGTGAAGACTTGCTATTACATAATCTAGTCCACTTATATATTTATCTACTTCTACATCTATATTTCCATCGTAATCTATAATATTAGCTTCCATTCCTTTTAATATTCTAACACCATCAACTTCATTAGGTATTACTTTTAAATTGTGGAAATAAAATAAATGTGGTCCCCCTGGCATATCTATACCATGATCTGATAGACCATAATATTTTAGCCCATTAATTTTAGCATATTCTATATTTTCTTTTACTGTACTATATGCGTGCCCACTAGCTAAGGCGTGTGTGTGTAAATCTATTATAGCTTTCATATATGTCTTCTCCTTTATTGCTAAATTTATAATATGTTAAAAGCCATAGAGCTTTGGCAATATGGCTTAAAAATTTATTTATTATTCTTGATTATTTAATTTTCCTCTTAATAAATCTCCTATAGTCGCTCCTAAATCTTCTTCTTTATTTAAGAATTCACTGTAATCTTCTTCTGGCTCTTTATTAACGTCTTTTATAGATACAGACATTCTTTTGTGAGATGGATCGAAAGTTAATACTCTAACTGTTATTTCATCTCCAGGGTTTACAACACTACTTACGTTAGCAACTCTTTCTTCTTTTAAGTGAGATATTGGTAAGTATGCTTCTACACCTTCTTTTATTTCAACAAAAGCACCTCTGTCTATTATTCTAACAACTTTGCCAGTTATTATATCATCAACATTTACTTCTTTAGCTATTAAGTCCCATGGATCGTTGTTTATGTCTTTTAAAGCTAATCCTATTCTTCCAGTTTCTTTATTTACATCTAATACATAAACATCAACTTCTTGTCCAGATTGTAACATATCTTCTACAGATTCTACTCTCTTCCAAGATAAGTTGTTTATGTGAGCTAAACCTTCTACTCCACCTAAATCGATGAAAGCTCCGTAACTTACTATGTTAGTTACTTTACCATGTCTTTTTTGTCCAACTTCTAAAGAATCTATTAAAGCTTCTTTTTCAGCTTTAACTCTAGCTTTTTCAGCTGCTCTTTCTTCTCTTACTCTTTGTCTCTCTGCATCTCTTTCAGCTTGAATTCTTTCTTTTCTAGCTTTTCTTTCTTGGTCTAAACGTTCTTGTAATACTTCTCTGTGAGAACCTACTATTTTATTAGCTTTTTCATTGAATTCTATTATATAAACTTCTAAGTTAGCATCTTGGTATTCTTTTGTATCGTTTACAAATTTAGTGTTTAGTTGAGATATTGGTATAAATATTTCAACTGATTTATATGCAGCAAATACTCCTCTTTGTATAGTTTTTACTACATTTACTGTTATTATTTTATGATCAGCATGTGCTTGCTCTAATTCTTTTTTATCACTTACCATATCTAATCTTAACTTAGATAGTTTTAATGTACAGTCTTTTTCTGATACTTTAGTTATGACAGCAGATATTTCATCTCCTACTTTATATACATCAGAAACTTCTTGATTTTTTTGTAAGTTTAATTCACTTGCTGGAATTACTCCGTCAAAACCTACATTAAGGCCCACAGTTACTTCATCATTATTTATTTTAGTTATAGCTCCTGTTATAGTCTCTCCAACTTTTATTGAACTAAGTAGTTGTTCTTGTTGGTCTAACAGCTCTTGCATAGATAGTTCTTTAGTCATTGTTCTACATCCTTTCACCTAATAATCTTACTTTTTATATTATACCATTAAAATTTCAAATACTTACAGATTTATACAATATTTTATCAGTATTTTTCAATTATTTTCAAATTTTTTTCTTTATAATAGTATCTTAACTTTATTTAGTAAATTTATCAATTGTATTATTATGATTTTTGTTTATTTTAGTAAGATTAGCGTTCTTTTTATAGTATTACTTTTACAGGGTTATTAAGTACTATATTATCTATTTCTACTTTTGAATCATATGCTAAAACTTTTACTCCTTTTTCGTCAGCTTCCTTTAATACATCTCCAAACTCTTTGTGCATATCTACATTTGGAGTAAAGTAAAGTACATCTTCCATTTGAATAACAAGAATTATATAAGCTAAATATCCTTCTTCTCTAGCTTTAATTAATTCTTTAACATGTTTTACTCCTCTTTCTGTTTTTGCATCTGGAAATTTTACTACTCCATCTATTTCTAGAGTACATCCTTTAACTTCAATAAATGCTTTTTTAGTTTTTCCTTCTATATAAACATCAAACCTAGAATTGCCATAAGTTTTTTCTGGCTTTATCAAAGTTATATCTTCATCAAATCCTGGCAGTATTAATGATTTGTCTTCTAATGATTCATAGACAATTTTATTTGTTACTTGTGAATCCATATTAATTAGCCTGTCTCCCTTTTTTACAGCTATTAAAGAATATTTCGTTGATCTAGCAGGATTATTACTTTCTTCTAAGTATACTTCATATCCAGGTACTAGTAACTCTTTACATTTACCTGTATTTTTCACATGAATCTTTTCAACTTCCCCATTTATATCACAATAAGCTACAAATCTATTAGGCCTTTCTATAAACTTAGCTTTAATCATCTTATTATATTTCATTTATTTCTCCTATTTTTCTGATTAATTTTTCTATTTAAAAATATTATACCCTTTATTCCTAATTTAAAGTGAATTTTATTAAAGCATAAAATAAAAACTATCCTATAATTTAAAGTGGATACTATACAGTGGACACGAGAAAAAAACGTGTCTACTTGTATAGGATTTATTTTTATGTAAAATAGTTATAAAGGAGTTGAATTATTATGAGTAAAAAAATATTTTCAAGTGAGGAAATTAAGAAATTATCTATAAATAAATATGTTAAGAACATAACTGAAAAAGGAATTACATATACTAATGAATTTAATTTACATTTTATTGCTGAATATGAAATAGGGAAA
>NZ_JANKBY010000272.1:0-5148 GCF_024621905.1 Terrisporobacter muris | reverse complement strand
ATGTTAATTTAGATTTATTTAATTAACGTAATAGATTTTTTAATATATTTATAATAAAAGGATATCTAAGGAGAAGTAAAATGATAAATAAAATAGCTAAAGTAACAATATATGTAAATAATCAAGATGAAGCTAAGAAGTTTTGGACTGAAAAATTAAACTTTGTAACAAAGATAGATGCAACAGAAGGGCCTTTAAGATGGATAGAAATAGCACCGAAAGAAAGTGAATGGGTAACTATAGTTCTATACGATAAAAACCTTATGAAAGCTCAATATCCAGATGCTAATACAGATTATAAAACAGTTATATTAAGTACGGAATATCTAGATAATGCGTATATAGAAATGAAAGCTAAAGGTGTTGAAGTAACTGATATAGTAACTATGCCTTATGCTAGATTATTCACATTTAAAGATCAAGATAATAACGAATATTTATTACGTGAAGATAAATTTTAAATAAAAAATGTTTGACAATTCCAAACATTCATATTAATATTAATTACAAATGAAAAATAATTAAAACAAATATTGAGAAGAGGAGAAATGGTGTTATGAAAAATTCAATAATTGCAATAAAATTAAATATACAACTTCATCATCACCATCATAGAACCAAGGGATTGTAAATTATGAAATTTAATTCATAGATACAAGCCCTTTTAGTGTTGTTAAAAAGGCTTGTATCTATGGTGGAATATATATAACAAATATTAACCACATAGGTATTAGCCTATGTGGTTTTTTTATTGCAATAATAAAAGATTAAATTATTAGGAGGAGAAAGAAATGAAAAAGATATCAAAGAAATTAATAATGGGATTAGCGGTTTTAGCAATTATGGTAGGAGCAGTAGGATGCAACAAAAAGAATGTGACTTCCGATGATAATGAAATAGTAATCGGATATGATAATACATACTTCCCAATGGGATATTTAGATGATAATGGAGATACAGTAGGGTTTGATGTGGATTTAGCTAAAGAAACCTTTAAAAGATTAAATATGGATGTTAAGTTCCAAAGTATAGATTGGTCAATGAAAGAAACTGAATTAAATTCAGGAAATATAGATGCTATATGGAATGGATACTCATTAACTGAAGAAAGAAAAGCAAAGGTTACTTATACAGATGCATATATGAAAAATAGCCAACTTATAGTGACATTAAAAAATTCGACAATTAAAAGTAAAGAAGATTTAAATGATAAGGTAGTAGGTACTCAACAAGGGTCTGCAGGATTAGAAGCATTAGAAAAAGATTCAGAGATATTAAATAGTTTAGATGGTTCGCCAATTTTATATGATACTTTTGATAAAGTCTTTAGAGATTTAGAAGCTGGAAGAATAGATGCTTTAGTTGGAGATGAAACTTTAGTTAAATATTATATAAGTAAAAAGGGTGAAGAAAAGTATAAAATATTAGATGATAATTTTGGAA
This sequence comes from Terrisporobacter muris, assembly GCF_024621905.1. Taxonomy (NCBI): domain Bacteria; kingdom Bacillati; phylum Bacillota; class Clostridia; order Peptostreptococcales; family Peptostreptococcaceae; genus Terrisporobacter; species Terrisporobacter muris. Next base: position 3,705 of record NZ_JANKBY010000272.1, on the reverse strand, counting down.
CAGAAGACTATGTTGTTGCATTTAGAAAAGAAGATATTGAACTTAGAGATAAAGTTAACAATACAATAAATGAGATAAAAGATGATAAAGTCTTTGATGAAATTTATAATAAATGGTTTGGAAAAGCTAAATAATATGTAAAAATTAAGAAATATAGATTAAGATACACAAGGAGGAAATTTCACTATGATAGAAGGATTAAAAGTTACATTATTAGTATTTTTTATAACGCTGATAATATCAATACCACTTGGAATTATGATAGGCTTTTTAAGAATATCCAAAAATAAAATAATAAGTCAAATAGCAAATTTATACATACTAATTATGAGAGGAACCCCCCTATTATTACAACTAGTATTTGTATTCTTTGGGCTTCCTTTAATGGGAATAGTATTTGATAGATTTGATGCTGTAATTGTAGCATTTTCACTAAATTATGCAGCTTATTTTGCTGAAATATTTAGAGGGGGGATCCAATCTATAGACAAAGGGCAATATGAAGGAGCTTTTGTATTAGGATTTAGCAAATTTGATATGTATAGAAGAATAGTTTTCCCTCAAGTTATAAAAAGAGTATTACCAGCTATGTCAAATGAAGTAATAACATTAATTAAAGACACAGCTATAGTATATGCCATAGGTTTAAATGATATATTAAGAATTGCTCAAATAGCACAAAATCGCCAAGCGAGTATAGTACCTTTAATAGAAGCTGGTGCAGTATATTTAGTGCTAATTGGAATTTTAACAATAATGTTTAAAAAAATTGAAAATAAATATGCGTATTATAGATAAATAGAGGTGAGACAAATATGCTAAAAGTAAAAAATTTAAATAAATCTTTTGGGGAGAATAAAGTATTAAATAATATAAATTTTGAAGTTAATACTGGAGAAGTATGTGTGATTTTAGGAAAATCAGGTGCAGGAAAAACTACAATTCTTAGATGTATAAATGGTCTTGAAACTTTTGATGATGGAGAAATTATAGTAGATAATTATGTAATGAAAGATAAAAGTCATATATCAAAGAATAGAGATAAAATAGGAATGGTATTCCAAAACTTTAACTTGTTTCCACATATGTCAGTATTGGAAAATATAATATCAGCACCAATAAATGTTCTTAAAAAACCAAAAGAAGATGCAATTAAACAAGCAAAAGATATTTTAAAAATGGTAGATTTAGAAGATAAAGTAGATGCTTATCCTTATGAATTATCTGGTGGTCAATGTCAAAGAGTTGCCATAGCAAGGGCATGTGCATTAACGCCAAAAGTTCTTTGTTTTGATGAGCCAACATCTGCGTTGGATGTTGATTCAATAGAAAAAGTTTTAAAAATTATAAGAAATCTAAAGGCTAAAGGTATGGCAATTCTAATAATAACTCATGATATAGGATTTGCTAATGATATCAATGATAAAATTATAAAAATAGGAAGCTAAGAATTAAAGAAAAATAAAAATATAAAAAATTAATTATACAATTTACATTAAAAAGAAACAGTGCTATGATAATTATCAAATTAAAAAATAAAAAATCTCTTATCTAGAGTGGTGGAGGGACTGGCCCTATGAAACCCGGCAACCAGTATATTTTTATATACACGGTGCTAAATCCTGCAGTAGGTTTACTGAAAGATAAGTATAAATTCGCTATTAAAACTTGAGTTTATACTCAAGTTTTTTTGTTTTAGAGGAATTAAAGTTTAACTAATGGAGGAATTAGAGAGATTTTTATTATCAATTTAAGGGGGATATTATTATGAAATCAAAAAAATTATTAAGTGTAGTGATGAGTGCGCTACTATGTGTATCATTAGCTGGATGTGCAACATCATCTGAATCTAAGGATGATAAAATAATCAAAGTAGGAGCTACATTAGTTCCAGGTGGTGAATTATTAGAAAAGTTGAAACCACTTATAGAAGAAAAAGGATATGGTTTAGAAGTTGTGACATTTAATGATTATATTTTACCTAATGAATCATTAAACAATGGAGAAATAGATGCTAATTTATTTCAACATAAGCCTTATTTAGATGAAGCAGTAAAAAGCAAAGGTTATGAAATAATGGCAGGGTCTAAGCTATATGTTTGTCCAGGAGTGTTATATTCTAAGAAAATAAACTCTATAGATGAATTTAAGAGTGGAGATACAATTGCTATAAGTGATAACGCTGCTTCTGCATCAAAGTCTTTAAGATATTTAGAAAGTGAAGGACTAATCACTTTAAAAGAAGGTGATATAGTAGGGGTTAATGACATTATTAAAAATCCAAAAAATTTAGATTTTGTTCAATTAGATGTGGCACAAATACCACCATCATTAGAAGATGTTACTGCTGGATTTGTTGATACAACTTATGCTATACCTGCAGGACTTAGTGCAGAAGAAGACGGAATCTATACAGCACCAGTAAATGATGAATATGCAAATTTACTTGCTTATAGAACGAAAGACAAAGATAATGAGAAAATAAAAGTATTAGAAGAGGTTCTTACATCTGATGAATGTAGAGAAATTATAGAATCTAAATATAAAGGAATTGTAATACCTGTATTTTAATATTAATACAGCCACTAAAATAAAAATATACATATAATTAGGAAAAAATATTTATTATGTTGTAATATTTTGTCTAATACTTATATATTAATTATAAAAATATTAAATCAAGGTTGTAGCTATATGAATGAATGACTTAGATTGATCTTAGACAGTATTTCTTTTCCAATATGGATAAAGGATTTAAGTTTCATCAGTGTTGGATTTTTCCTCTAATATATGAAAATGATAAAATACTGAAAATTGTAGGATGGGGATTGATGAATTAATTATAGTAGGGGAACTTCATGATATAGGCAAAATAGGGATTAGCGAAGAAATATTAATAAAAGAAGCTTGAGAGATGTGCTGGAACTCAGTTTTACCAAGTTGTTGAAAAATTTATTGAATGTATCAGATAGGAAATTTATGACAAGTAATTTAAAAATCACCATGATTGAATAGCAATACAAACATGGTATAATATAAATGTATTAAAAACTTAAACTATTTTGGAGGATAACATGGCAGGAAATATATTTGGGAAAATGGCAGCAGATACATTAGGTTTATCTGATATAGGTAAGATAATAGATCCAAATGACTTTAACAAAGTTGATGGAGATGACTACATAATGAATGAAGATGGTGAAAAAATCTACTTTGTTATAAAATCAAAATCAGATGAATACGTATTTACGAACAGAGGTCTAATACATGTAGATGGTGCATCTGCTGTAAGTAAAAAAAGAGTAGTAAAAAGACATGAGTTTCGTAGTGAAAATGTTCATTCAGTAACATTAGAAACTGCAGGAACAGTAGATTTAGATGTGGAAATTAAGTTTAGTTTTGCAGATAATTACTTTAGTATAGATGTTGATAAAAAACAAATAGAGCAACTAAAAGACTTATATAAAGCTTTATTTGAAATTGGAAAAATCCAACATAAGAATAGACAATCTTATGAATATGGGATGAAAAGTTTAGATATGGCTAATGATGCCATAAGCAGAGGTCATGTAGAAGGTAATGCTGCTACTATGATAGAAGAAATTACTAAGTTTAATTTTGGTTGGATGAATGATATAAGAGAGACTTATAATAATAAAGATTTCGGATATGTCTTTGAAAAATATATAAATAATTAATAAGTTT
>NZ_JANKBY010000271.1:0-5170 GCF_024621905.1 Terrisporobacter muris | reverse complement strand
GGATATGGATTAAACTTATTTGCTCAAGTAAAATCAAAACAAATGTTTGTAGAAAACCAAAATTCATTAAATATAAAAATAGGATAGATCAAATTTGATCTATCCTATTTTTATGCTTTTTATACATTAATATTTTCTATTATTACAAGGAGATAATTATGAAGAGAAGAAACTTACTGATAAACGTCATATTGCTCACAGCCTCCACTATGACTCTTGGTTTTATAAGTATGGCCTTTAGAGTTTATTTGTCTAATAAAATTGGTGCGGAAGGTATGGGTTTATTTCAACTTATTATGAGTATTAATGTTGTATGTCAAACACTGGCTATCTCTGGTATTAGGGTTACAATGACAAGGCTTGTAGCTGAAGAACTCGGAAAAGGTAATAATCATTTAGTAAAAAATATAATAATAAAAGGTCTTTTTTATACTTTATTCCTAAGTATACTAACAGGAATTTTACTATTTAACTTATCAGAATTTATATCAATAGCGTGGATTCAAGATGAAAGGGCAATTATACCACTAAAAATTCTATCTTGCTCTTTACCTTTTGTTGGAATATCTTGTTGCTTAAATGGTTACTTCTATGGTTGTAGAAAAGTAGTAAAATGTATTAGCGCCGATATTATTGAAACTTTAGTCATGATTAGTATTGTCTCATTATGTATAACATCTTTTTCCACAGGAAGATTAGATTATACTTGCGCTCTTATTGCTGTTGGTAGTTCTATTGGAAATATCTGTTCTGCCTTTTATTCTTATACATTGTACATATTTGAAAAGAAACATATTACACTATGTAAAAACACTACAGATAAGTATTCATTTTTTAAGATTATAAGAGTTGCCATACCTTTGGCTTTTAGTGCATACATACAAACATCTTTAAAAACTGTGGAAGATATTTTAATACCAAAATCTCTAAGGCTCTATGGTTCTTCTAGCTCCATGTCCTTATCAATTTTTGGTATGGTAAAAGGAATGGTAATGCCTCTATTAGTATTTCCGTCTATATTTTTAGCATCATTTTCTACATTGATTATTCCAGAAATTGCAGAGGCCAATGCATTGAATAAAAAGAATACAGTAAATTACATAATTTCTAGAGTTATTAAATTTACAATGCTTATTGCTGTATTTGCCACAGGAATATTTATTATTTTTTCTAATGAACTAGGCGTTGGACTTTATAAAAGTGAAGAAGTTGGATATTTGCTAAGAATTCTAGCTCCTTTAATTCCTTTTATGTACCTAGATAAAATAGTTGATGGTAGTTTAAATGCTCTAGACTTACAAGTCACAACTTTAAAATATAATATAATTGATATGTTTGTAAGAATCAGTGCAATAACTTTTTTGATACCTAGATATGGTATCAAAGGTTTTGTATTAGTATTATTCATAAGTACAACATTTAATACTTCTTTAGGCGTAATAAAGATCTTAAAAGTAACAAAACTTAAATTTGACATATTGGATTGGATTTTAAAACCAGCTTTATCCATAACCTTAGCTAGCTATGCAACAAAGATTATTCTTTATTGTTTACATATTGAAAATTCAATTTTTATAAATATAGTATTAGATTTATTTATTTACTTTATAATGCTTATTCTATTTAAATCAATTAGAAAAACAGATCTTCAATGGTTTGCAGATGGATTTAAAAAAGATGTAAAAAAAGGAAAATGGGAGAATATCGGCCTTTACAAACAAATATAGGATTAAAATTCTTCAAAACAAAAATTCACTTCGCTCATATCGCCAACGAGATGCCTTCGTTAACACTTTAGGCAACTCCGTTGCTCAAAATATACTTTTTACAATTTTACAATCGTTGGTATTCCTTAATCCTATAGATTCTTCACAAGTGTAAAAATATTATAATGTCCTAGTATGTAAAAAGAGTTTGCTAAATGCAAACTCTTTTTATTGTATATTATATAAGAAATTAACTATATTTCTCACTGTTATATCCATTTGTTCATCACTACTAATTAAAGCTTCTTCATCTCCACTATACATGCCATAGTTTGCAAATTGAGAATGATTTGCGCCTTCTATCTCTACATATTTTGTATCTTTTGGTAGTTGTTCTTTAGAATTAATTAACTCTTTATAATCTACAACATTGTCTTTACTTCCCCAAAGAGATAATACCTTAAAACCTAATTCACTTATATTTTCTCTAGGATATGATGATATTAATACTATACCTTCAACATTTTTATTGTTTACAGCATATTCACAAGCAACAGTTCCTCCAATGGAGTCCCCTCCTATAACCCACTTTGTAATCTGTGGATTATCTTCAATAACTTTTGTTGCCTTGTTCTTTCCAAAGTTAGCATAATTAAAAGGCATATCTACAGCTACTACCTTATATCCATAACTTGCAACATTGTTACATAGTTTTGCATAAGATGATGAGTCTACCCTTTCACCAGGATAAAAAATAAACCCTTTTGTTGCATTTACATTCTTTGGAGTAAAGTATGTGTAATTTCCGTCAACAGTAACCTCTACTTTAGAATTACTTTGTAAATATTTCATGTCATTTGCTTGTAAAGAATATCCATTACTTAACCATATGAAAAAACCTATTACAAATATAATTAATACAGTTAAAAGAGTTATAATTCTTCTTTTTATTATTTTTGACTTATCCTCTTTTTTTTGTTTATTATTATTTTCCGTATTGTTTTCATCATTGTAAAGCAAAGGTCTTTCTAATTCCATAGTAATACTAAAAGTATCATACTTATTTTCACTGTTTGACTTTGCTTTCCTTTTTTTCATATTATCCCTCCAAAATTTTTAACTACCATTATATTTTAACATATAAATTTAATCATTTCATCCTAATAAATGCATCAATTTTCTTACAATTTTTATATTCTCTTAAGTTTCATTTACAATATTGTAAATAAAACTTTATATAACATAATTTAAGAGATATAAAAAAGCTAATTTCTAACTCTTTCATATCTCCTATTTGCTTATTCTTATATATGATTTTGATGATTTTTTAAGAACTCTCTTCCTTCTATTTCTATTGGTTCTTCTTCTGATTTATTTTCATTTATCGCTATATCATTTTCTAAATTATTATCTTCTACAGCTAATTCCTCTTGTTGTTTTAAAAATTCCTTCCCAAAATCTTCTTCTACCATATCTACTTCTGGTATTTCTTCTTCCAATATGCACTCTTCTAATCTTTCACCTTCATCCATGCAATATACTTCATCTTCATAGTGTGTGAATTCTTGTTTTATTTTACTTCCACAACAAGAACAGAAATTAGAATCTTTTTCTGTTTCTTCATTACAATTTTCACATGTTATATATAATTTTTCTTCCTCAATTAAACTTTTACCACATTGCGGACAAAACTTTTCATTTTTAAATGCAACATAACCACATTGACAAGTAGTTTTTTTACTTTCTTTTTCAAAATTTCTAAGTTGCATATACTTTGTATATATTTCTATATCAAGATTCTTTATCTCATCACATAAAATATCAAAATCCATATCTATTATTTCACCTTTTCTTATTTTATCAAAGGTCATTATTCCTAATTTTAGTAATACCTGTGCTTTTAAATCTTCACAGTCATTTATACTTTTTTTTATTTTTATTTTTTCTGACTCTTTTTGTATATTAGATAATTTCATATCCTTCATTTTCTTCCTCCAAAATTAATTAAAAATATTTAATTTATAGCCTATTAAAGTCATTATTAAACTATATATAAATGAAATAATCATTCCTGTTATAAAGTTGAACCCCATTTGTATAGCACTTAAAGAAGTTAACATTGATGCAGCATTATCTCCTATGTATATTGTTGTTAGAACACCAATTACTGCTATAATCACTGCATAACATCCACTAAATATTATTACTGGTTTTATATTTTTACTTTTATATTTACTTTCTAGTTTACATCCAACTATGATAAATATTAATGCAGATAGCGCAATCATAGCTCCTAGAAGTAACATTAAATCTAAGGAAATATTCGAATTAAACAAAGATAATATTGACAATGATCCACTACCAAGGCTTACAGGTATTAAATTTGCAAATCCCCATAAGTATATTGCAAGTTGGCTTAAAACAACACCTAAAGATATATCTCCTGTATAAGAGTTTAACCCTAAATCAAAAATATAATTTACATTTGCAAAATATAGTATTGTTGATATTATTAATATTAGTATATATCCTATAAAAATAGTTTTTAAAGCTATTTTTAATACTCCTGCAATCATATTTTCTTTTTCATATTCTTTTTTAAGTCCCATAAATAACACTGAGATAAATCCTATTATGAACCCTTTAAATAAAACATTAAATGTACTAAAACTAAAGAAAATTCCATATCCATATTGGTTAACCCCATTAGATAAACTAACTTCTACTTGAGATACTTTAGATATCACACATAATACAAGGGCGTAAATTATTGCTACTCCTAAAGAATTTTTCACATGAGTTATAAAAGATGTATTTCTTTTTTTCATAAATATACTATATGATAGTATAAATGATACTACTGGCAATATTAATAAAATTAAAAAACCAAAGTTTACACTTGACTGAGCACTATTCATAAAAAGAGACATGAAAATATTTACATTTGCTAAATTACTAAACAACATAATATGTAGTGGGTTTATTAATTCGCTAATTTGATTATTGTTTCCAACTAACATGAATTTAATTATTAGAGATAAAACAAATAATATAACAATAGCTAGTCCTGATGCTTTTAAACCATTAATTAAGTCAAAGCTAGAAGCTATATCTTTAAATTTAGCTTTTTCACCCTGCTGGTTTATAAATTTTTCTCTTTTACTTTTAATATTTTCTAAAATTTCACCACAATTATTACAATAAATGTCTTCTCTGCTTACTTCATTTTCACATTTAGGACAATTAGTTCTATTGTCTTTTTCTATGGTAAAATAATTAATATTTTCTTTTATATTTAAGCTACCATCTTCTTTTGAATAATTATCATACTTACTTTTATTTAAGCTTTCTTCCATATTCATCTTAATTTTTCCCTCCTGACTTACTTCAAAATAGATTATCTTATTATATTTATGAATTATAGCAAAGTTTTCTTAATTATACCTTAATTCATAATTAATAGA
>NZ_JANKBY010000270.1:0-5185 GCF_024621905.1 Terrisporobacter muris | reverse complement strand
AGGTATGATTAATGAACATAAAAATAGCAGCAATATGCGATAATGAATTAAGCGGAAAGCTTCTTAAAGAAACAGCTTCTAAGATTGGAATAATTGTAAACTACGAAGTACAAAATGAAAACGGTATAGTAAATAAATTATCTAATGATATTATACAAAACTCAAATATAGTGCTATTTGTGACAGAAAAAGAAGTTGAAGAAATTGAAGAAATTGAAAGATTTATTGATCGAGAATATTATGAAGTATTACCTCAATTTGTTATAGAAAATCCATCTAATGTAATTTCAGAAATAACACTTGATTTAAACTAAAAAAGAGAGATATATTCTCTCTTTTTTGGTTTGTAATTTTATTTTATTTTCTTTAAATCTATATAAGCTTCTATTTGAGGTATGTAGATCATATTCTCCTTCAAATGAGTATTCCCAAATTCTTTTAACTCATTCCCCTCTTTATCCTTTGTAATTTTATATTTTATAACTTCACTATTTTCATTTATGTCAGCATGAAAATACATTCCTTCATATTGTTTAAATCTAAAATTAAAATTGTCTCTAGTAAGCTTAATACTTATGTTGCTCATTTACACCATCCTCATTAATCCATTTTAAAATCTTTTAAAAACATTTCTAAAAGTTCGATACCATAAGAAGATAAAGGATAATTACCTTCGCAAATACACCAGTCATATAAAACTGCCCTTTCTTGCATGGCATAAATTTTAGCTAGTTCCCAAAATGATCTATCATTCTTTATTTGATTTCTATTTTGACCTTCACTTATTATTTGTTGCAATACTTTATAGTATACCCTTTGCTGGTCTAACAAAGTTTTTTTGCCTTTTTTAATAATCTGAGATGAATACAAAGTTGCCAATAAATCTACAGGCACATTTTCCTCTATAAATCTAAATAAATGTCTACTCGTTGTTATAAGCTTATCAAAACTATTCATATTTACATCTAAAGTATCCATTATCTTTGTATATTCTTCATCAAATATATCTGATAAGGTATTTAATAAATCATCTTTTGCACTAAAATAGTGATAAAAATTACCTTTCGATATTCCACATTCATTTATTATTTGATCAACTGTTGTTGCATCATATCCCTGTTCATAAAACAATTTCCATGCAACAGAAGATATTTTATTTTTTGTTGAATTAAGTTCATCCATGGCCTTTCCCCTTTATAACTTATTACGAAAACACATATCCTTTTCAAATTCATTATAACATAAAAAAATGACCTATTTCTAGGTCATTTAAATATATCTATATTTCATTCTTCCATAACTTCACTCTAGATACTATATCTTCAGCTCCCAATATACCTGATACAAGAGCATATCCATCTGGATTAAACTGTTTCAATTTATGCACATTATCCAAATTTATTCCTCCAATTAAAACAAAAGGCATCTCAACTTCATCTATTATTTCGTTTAAAGTGTTGAATGAAACATCTTTGGCATCTAATTTTGTACTTGTTGAAAACATTGCTCCTATACCTAAATAGTCAGCTCCATCTTTTTTAGCTTGCTTTGCCTCTTTAACAGTTCTAGCAGATACTCCAATAATTTTATCTTCACCGATTAATTTTCTTACTGAAGTAGCATCTATATCACTTTGACCCACATGAACACCATCAGCATCAACAAGCAAGGCAATGTCTATTCTATCATTAATAATAAAAAAAACGTTATATTTTTTAGTAATTTCTCTAAGCTTTATTGCTTTTTCCAAAAACTCCTTACCATCAGCATCTTTTTCTCTAAGTTGTACCATAGTAACTCCGGCTTGAATAGCCTCTTCTATGCATTTATAAAAATCTCTTCCTTTTAATAAATCTGAATCTGTTACTAAATATAATTTAAGTAATTTTTTTAACTTATTTTTATCTACCATAATACTCTCCTTAACTTGCCTTATTTATTGTAGTTATATTAGCCATTTTCATAATCTTTCCTATAGGAATTATTGTTATAACCACAGAACTTAATAATGCTTCTATTCCTTCTCCTGTTAAATTATATACTAAAGAATAAATTAAAGGGCTCCATCCAACAGGTGCATATTCATAAAAGTACACACACCCAGATATAACATGAACTGTAACTTTAAGCGCTACTGCTATTAAACAGCCTAAAAATATCTTACTTTTCTTTTCTGAACCACATATTCCGCTTAAACCTAATAACATTGTTGGAAGTATATAGTCTAATAAAAATTGTGCTGGATGAACTATAAATAATTCTCCACCTAATAGTGTTATTAATCCTGACACTAAACCACAAGTCATGCCTATAATAGGTCCGTATAAAATACCAACTAATAGTATTGGTAATGATGCCAGTAAATTAAATCCTCCACCTTGAGGATATTGAACAAATTGTATTTTTGATAAAACAAAATGTACACCTGCAAATAAAGCTATTATCACCATTGTTTTTGTATTTAATTTAAAGTCCTTAAGTTTAAAAATATAATAAATTATAGGTATTAAACATAAACCTAATATAAATATATTTAACATTAGCTCATCTCCTTATAGGCCATATCCCAAAATGCCATCTCATATAAACTTCCCTTTATAAAAATCTCTTTTAATTTTTCTTTTTTGCTATCGTCTATATTTTTACAAAGTTCATTTGCAAAATCTATATTTTCCTTGGCGCACATTCTATATTCTTCACAAGAATATGACTCTATCCATGCTGCGTAATAATTATTTTCTAACTTATCCTTATATATTTCTTTCATTTCTTTAGCTATATAATAATAACTCCACGCACATGGAAGTACTGCTATTATTAAATCTTGAATATCTCCTGTTAATGCTATACTTTTCATAAAATTAGTATAATTTTCATTTTCCAATTTTATATTATGTCTTTGAAGTGTTTTAATATCTTCACCTAGCTCTTTTAAATAAGCTATATGTGTAGCACTTTCATCTTCCATAATTCCATTTATGCTATCTTTAAAAAACTTCATATGATTTACGTCATCACTTTTTATAAGTCCCATGGCGTAAACTTTAGCATAATCTAGAAGGTATAAGTAATCTTGAACTAAATATTCTCTAAACTTTTTTTTGTCTAAAGTTCCTTGTCCCATTTCTACTATAAAAGGATGTTTTAAATATTCATCCCATATTTCCTTACTTTCATTAAATAAATAATCTGATAATAACATAGCATTCCCCTCTCTACTATAATGAACTGTTAAGTTGCGCTAACTCAATTTTCCCATACTTATTACAAGTCTCTTCATTCAAAGTAAAAATTTCATCAAATAGTTTTGTTTTAAAACTTCCTATTGCTGGATTTTCTCTGTTTGCCAATTCTCCACAAAGAGACATTACTAAAGTCCCCATTACTGCTGCATCTATTTTATCTTCTGTACATGGTAAGAAACTTCCTATTAAAGATGTGCTCATACATCCTGTTCCTGTTATAAATTTAAGTTTAGGTGTTCCATTGCTTATTTTGTATATTTTATTTCCATCACTAATCACATCAGTCTTTCCTGAAGCAACAACAATGCACTCAAGTTTTTTAGCTACTTCTTTAGTAATAAATGATGCATCACTTCCATCATCAAAAGAATCTACACCTTTACCTTTTACATCCATTCCACCTATAAACTGAATTTCAGATATATTTCCTCTTATCACATCAAATTTAACTTCATTTAATAATTTATTAGTTAAATCAGTTCTTGCCTTTGTAGCAAATACCCCTACTGGATCTAGTATAACTGGCTTGTTGTACTTATTTGCAGTTTTTCCTGCTAAAACATATAAATCCAACAACTCACTATTCATTGTTCCTATATTAATAACTACACTGCTAGCAACTTTAACTATATCATCAACTTCTTCATAAGAAAAACTCATCAGTGGACTTGCCCCTATAGCTAGTGTTGTATTCGCACAATCTGTTATAGTAACATTATTTGTATAGTGCAATACAAGTGGATTTATTTCTTTAACTTTTTTTAATAATTTATACATAATATCCCCCTATTGTTTAATCAAATTTATAAAAATGATGTACTGGTCCTACACCCTTACCTATATCAAAACTATGTCTTATTGCTTCAGTAATATATTCTTTACTAAGTTTTACAGATTCAACAATATCATATCCAAGTGCCAAATGAGATGTTATGGCAGATGATATTGTACATCCAGTTCCATGAGTATTTTTTCTATTTATTCTTTCACATTTAAAAACTTCAAATAAATCCTCACCTATTAACACATCTACACAATCACCATCTAAATGTCCACCTTTCATAAGAACATATTTAGGTCCTAAATCAAGAATTACCTTACCTACTTTTTTCATATCTTCAACTGTATCTATCTTCATATTACTTATTTCTTCAGCTTCGGGTATATTTGGTGTTACTATATAAGCCTTAGGTATAAGGTATTTTATTAGACTATCCTTAGCTTCTGGTCTAAGAAGAGAATACCCACTTTTAGAAATCATAACTGGGTCTACAACTAAGTATTCACATGGATATTTTTCTAATGAGTCAACTATATCTTTAATTATTTCTGGAGAAGATACCATCCCTACTTTTATTGCTTTTGGTGGTATATCCTCACAAACCGCTTTTATTTGTTCCTTAATAATCTTGGAACTAAGCTCTTGCACATCAGAAACACCCTGTGTATTTTGAGCTGTTATTGCAGTAATTACACTCATTCCATAAGTTCCTATGGCAGAAAACGTTTTTAAATCTGCTTGTATTCCGGCTCCACCTGATGAGTCAGAGCCAGCTATTGTTAATGTTGGTATCTTGTAATTTTTCATACCTTTACTCCCCCCTAATTAGTAATATATACTTATGATTCGTACTCAAAATAAGATAAATCATAAATTTCCTACAAAAAAACGCTATGCCTATAGGCATAGCGTTTATATACAAATTTAAAACCCTTATATGGTTATAAAATTCATAGTGCTTTCCTACGCTGGTATTATCCAGATCAGGTACAAGGGTCGGTATAAACCTCTCAGCCAATGGCGCCCCTAGCAATCTTCAAATTTTTCCTCTAAAGAATCTCTTAAGGCTTCTGCGTCTTCCTCAGAAGTATCTTCACCGTAGAATAAAGTTATTATAGCACTATCTTCATCTACTAATTTTTCAACAAGATCAGTAGTT
>NZ_JANKBY010000026.1:0-22745 GCF_024621905.1 Terrisporobacter muris | reverse complement strand
TATAATAAAACATTTAGAAAGCAAAATATATTTCGGATTGATGATGTAAAATACGGCATAAAATTTAATGTTATTATATCAAAATAGATTAATGTATGACCTTATGTTTTTCTCGAATAAAAGTATGTTATTATATCAGTGGATACCATTACATTTAAATAAGAGAGCATACTTATGTTAAGTAAGTCGAAATCTAAATATTAGTAACATAAAGTACCTAAATGATTAGGTGTTTTTTGTTTTCTCCATAAAATCTCCACAACTTCTTTTTATATTAATAAGTAGACAAAAAGAAGGGAGAAGATACTTTGAAAGATAACATTAAAAAAGTAATACTTAAGGTTGAGGACATGGTATGTGTAAATTGTGAAAATCTTATTGAAGACGTGCTTTTAGAAAAGGATGGTGTTATAAAAGTTGAAGCATCACACAATAAAGGTACAGTAAAGATTGATTATAATGAAGATAAAATACCAATAAACGATTTGATTAAAATAATTAATGAAGAAGGATATAAGGCCTTTGATCTCAACAATAAAATAATAAATAAGAATGTGAATAGTAAAAATAAAAAAGTATGAATAAAGATGAGGATAATACATTTTTAATATTAGTAATAGTATTAGTTGGATTGTTGTTTTTAAATAAATTTTGTCTTTTAAATATATTTAATGCATTTCCAACGGCAAATGAAAATACAATTTATGGAATGTTGTTTATTATAGGTTTATTTACATCTCTTCATTGTGTATCAATGTGTGGAGGAATTAATTTATCTCAAGGGTCTTAGCTGATTTTGCAGTAAGGGCTGAAGTAGAAGGAGATGTTTTCTGATAAGGACTATATATTTTTGAGGGGTTTTATCGTGAAGGCAAGTCCAGAAACAGAAAAACATGTGGGCTGTAATTGATTTGGCTATTGTAAAATCAATAGTTAAAGCTCATAATGGAAAGATAGAAGTAGATAGTATGTTAGGAAAGGAAAGTAATTTTAAAGTGTATTTACCTTTAAAATATGTAAGTCATGGAGGTTAATTTTTGTATATGAGTACAATAATTAATATTCAGGGCTTTTTATAAGGAAGAAAGAAAATTTATTTCATTATATGAACTGGTAAGTATAAAAAACATCATAAAAAGAATGTTGCATACTGAGTTATGTATTCTTAAATACAAATTCCATAAAGGAATATTATAAAAATACAAAAAAATATATTTTTTAGCAGAGAAAAATGTTGGTATTTGTTATAAATAGAAGAATAATAAGGTATTTGGTAGATAATGGTAAAAATCTGTAAAAATCCTCGCATTGACATTAAATTAACCGTAAATTAATATGTAAGTAACTAACTAAATATAATACATAAATAATATACAAAATATTATTTTTCGAAGTTTCAAGTGGGTAATTATATTAAAAGTTAAATGAGGAGGGGGAAACAGTGGACACGGTAAAGTTTATTTTTAAACGTGTTTTGATGGCTATTTTTACTATTTTTGTTGCAGCTACTATTACATTCTTTTTGATGAAATTAGTACCAGGAAGCCCCTTTGCTTCTGAAAAAGCAAATGAGATAGCCCAGCAAGCATTAAATGAAAAGTATGGTTTGGACAAACCAGTATTTGAGCAATACACAATATATCTTAAGCAATTGTTGCATGGAGATTTGGGAATTAGTTATAAACTACAACGAAACGTGCCAGTTCTAACAATAATAAAACAGTCATTTCCTATATCTGCTAAGATTGGTGCCATGGCAATTATATTTGCAATAGTGCTTGGTATACCACTTGGATGTTTGTCAGCATTAAAAAGAGAGAAGTGGCAGGATAGTGTAATTCGTGTAATATCAACTCTTGGTATTGCAGTGCCGTCCTTTGTAATAGCAACAGCATCTATGTTGTTGTTTGCAATTCAATTAAACATTCTACCAACATATGGACTCAGTGGACCTTCGAGCTACATTTTGCCTGTATTTACTTTGGGATTTTATCCTATGTGCTATATAACCAGATTAATGCGTTCAAGTATGCTTGACGCTTTAGGTCAGGATTATATTAGAACGGCAAGGGCTAAGGGAATGTCTGAGTTTGTAGTTACATTTAAGCATGCCCTAAAAAATTCATTAATACCAGTTATAACATATTTAGGACCTCTAGTAGCATTCACCCTTGTAGGAGGATTTGTTGTAGAAAAAGTATTTAATATTCCAGGTCTTGGAAGATATTTTATTAAGGCAATAGATGCAAGAGATTATAATATTATAATGGGTACAACTGTATTTTTGGCTTCATTTGTAATATTAATGAACTTGCTTTGTGATATCTTATACAAACTGGTAGATCCTAGAATTAAGTTAGATGATTAGATAAGGGGGATAAATATTATGATTTTAGAAAAAAGTAAGCATTTTACCACTCAGTTAAAATTATCTCCAGAAGACTTTATGCCAGTTTCAAAACAAGAACAAAAAAGCTTAATTTCTATGGGCGAGAATACTAGTTACTGGAAAGATGCATGGAGAAGATTAAAAAATAACAAAATAGCAATGATTTCTTTAATAGTAATTGTACTATTTATTATATTTGCGTTTATAGGGCCTTATTTAAGTCCTTATACATATGACCAGCAAGTAAGGGGACATGAAAACTTAACACCTTGCATGGCTCACCCTTTTGGAACAGATAAATTGGGAAGAGATTTGTTAGTAAGAACTATGGTAGGAGCAAGAATATCTTTATTAATAGGTATAGGTTCTGCTCTTATAGTATTGGTTATAGGTTCAATTTATGGATCTATTTCTGGTCTTATTGGTGGGAAAGTAGATATAGTCATGATGAGAATAGTTGAGATAATCTACTCTTTACCAGATATGCTAATCATTATTTTATTAAGAATAGTATTGCAAGAACCTCTGACGAAGGCTTTTGACTCTGGTGGTGTTTTTGGCCCTCTTCAAACTCTAGGGCCAGGTATAATAGCCATGTTCATAGTTTATGGTTTGCTGTACTGGGTAGGTATGGCAAGAATAGTTCGTGGTCAAGTTTTACAACTTAAAGAAATGGAGTACGTTAGTGCAGCTAGAGCACTTGGTGCTAATAATAAAAGATTAATACTTAAACATTTGCTTCCAAACTGTGTAGGTCAGCTAGTAGTTACTACCATGTTACAAATACCTTCAGCAATATTTACTGAGGCGTTTTTGAGTTTCTTAGGAATAGGTGTAAGCAAGCCATTAGCATCATTAGGTTCATTGGCTTCAGATGCATTAGATGGAATTGCATCTTATCCATATAGATTAATGTTTCCAGCTGTAGCAATAAGTATTATTATACTTGCATTTAACTTATTTGGTGATGGTCTAAGAGATGCCCTTGACCCAAGATTAAAGAAATAAGGGGGACAATTATATGGAGATTACAAATAATAAAAAAGATGTATTATTAAATGTTGATGAATTGGAAGTATCTTTTTTTACTTATGCAGGAGAGGTAAAAGCAGTTCGTAAAATATCTTATGATTTAAAATATGGTGAAGCCATGGGAATAGTTGGAGAGTCAGGAAGTGGGAAATCGGTCGCTTCTTATGCACTTATGGGAATTATTCCAGAACCAGGTAAAGTAATAGGTGGAAGTATTAATTTTGAAAATAAAGAAATAACTAATATGCCAGAATCTGAAATGCTAAAACTAAGAGGAAAAGATGTGGGGATGATATTCCAAGATCCTATGACATCTCTTAATCCTATATTTACCGTTGGAAGTCAAATTGATGAGAGTTTAAAAAAACATACAGATTTAGATAAAGAAGGAAGAAGAAAAAGAATAATAGAATTATTTGAACTTGTTGGGATTAATCAGCCCCAAAAAAGACTAAAACAATATCCTCACGAGTTTTCTGGGGGAATGAGACAACGTGCTATGATAGCTATGGCTCTAGCTTGTAATCCTAAACTACTAATAGCAGACGAACCCACAACTGCTCTAGATGTTACTATACAAGCTCAAATAATAGAATTATTAAAAGAATTAAAAGAAAAAATTAATATGTCTATCATATTTATTACTCATGATTTGGGAGTTATATCAGAAATATGTGACAAAGTTGCCGTAATGTATGCAGGAAATATTATAGAAAGAGGAAGTATAGATGATATTTTTTATAATCCAAAACATCCATATACTCATGGATTATTAAAATCTATACCTAAAATAAATAATGAAACCCACGAAAGATTAATACCTATAGAAGGTAACCCTGTGGATTTAATCAATCCACCTAAAGGATGTTCTTTTGCACCAAGATGTGAGCATTGTATGAAAGTATGCATGGAAAATGTACCTCCTGTTTATACAATTGACGAAAATCATGAAGTTAGTTGTTGGTTATTAGTGAAAGAAGAATTGGAAGGGGAGGAGTAAACCATGGAAAATGCAAACACTAATTTAGTTGAAATTACAGGATTAAAAAAATACTTTCCAGTAAAAGAGGGATTTCTTAAATCAAATTTTGTAAAAGCTGTGGATGATGTAACTCTTCATATAAAAAAGGGTGAGACTTTAGGATTAGTTGGAGAAAGTGGATGTGGTAAAACCACTTTGGGAAGAACCATACTTAGACTTCATGAGCCAACAGAGGGAAAAATTATATATGATGGTGAAGATATCACTAATGTAAATATGCATTCTTATAGAAGAAGAATGCAAATAATATTTCAAGATCCATATGCTTCTTTAGACCCTAGAATGACAGTTGGGGATATAATTGGAGAGCCTTTAGATATACACAAATTATATAAAAACAGACAAGAAAGACAAGAAAAAATTTATGGTTTGTTGGAGACTGTAGGATTAAATAAAGAGCATGCCAATAGATTTCCGCATGAATTCTCAGGAGGTCAAAGACAAAGAATAGGTATAGCTAGAGCTTTAGCTGTAGAGCCAGAATTTATAGTTTGTGACGAGCCTATATCAGCACTTGACGTTTCAATACAAGCACAAATAGTTAATATGTTGGAAGATTTACAAAAAGAAAGAGGATTTACATACTTGTTTATAGCACATGATTTATCCGTAGTAAAACATATTAGTAATAGAATTGGAGTAATGTACTTAGGTCATTTGGTGGAACTTACATCAAGCAATGAACTATATAAAAACCCTATGCATCCTTATACAAAAACATTATTATCAGCCATTCCAATTGCAGACCCAAAATCAAGCAGAGAAAGAAAACGTATAGTACTTAAAGGAGATATACCAAGTCCTTTAAATCCACCAAGTGGATGCACTTTTAGAACTAGATGTCCACATGCAACTGATGAATGTAAAAATTCAGCACCAATATTAAAAGAGTATGACAAAGGCCACTTTGTAGCTTGTCATAATATTGGAAAAATATAAGATATATATTACTAAGAGTATTATATATAGATTTTTTTGAATAGGGGGAGGAATATGAAATTTAAGAAAAAATTAGCAGTCTTATTAGCATCAACTTTAGCAATTAGTACAGCTTTAGTTGGATGTAGCTCTACAGGTGGCGACTCATCGGGAGGGGTTGAAATTAATGTAAATGTTGGTCCAGAACCAGCAACAATAGACCCAGCAAAAAACAGTGCAGTAGACGGAGCCACACTAATAAACCATGCTTTTGAAGGATTAATGAAACTAGATAAGGACAACAAAATAGTAGAAGGTCAAGCAGCAAAATATGAAGTTAATAAAGATGAAACTGTTTATACTTTCACACTTCGTGACGATGCAAAATGGTCAGATGGTGAGCCCGTAAAAGCAGAAGACTTCGTATATTCATGGCAAAGATTAGTTAACCCAAAAACTGGTGCAGATTATAACTACATGATAGACATGGTTAAAAATGCTAACGAAATAATGGCTGGAAAGAAAAAACCAGAAGAATTAGGAATAAAAGCATTAGACGAAAAAACTGTAGAAGTTACATTAGCAACTCCTACACCATATTTCTTAGAAGTATGTGCTTTCCCAGCTACATTCCCAGTTAGAAAAGATGTAGTAGAAGCTAATGCAGATACTTGGTCAACAGATCCAAAAACTTATATAGGAAATGGACCTTATGTATTAAAAGAATGGGAACATCAAGCTAAAATGACATATGTAAAAAATGAAAATTACTATGACTTAGATAAATTAGGACCAGATACTATTAACTTCGTACTTATGGAAGATAAAAACACAATATTATCAGCATTTAAAAATGGTGAAATATTATTTGGTGATGATTTACCAAGTGAAGAAATAGACGCAATGAAAGATAAAGGTTTAGAAATAGAGAAACAACTTGGAACTTACTTCTTATCTATAAATGTTAATAAAGAAGGATTAGATAATGTAAAAGTAAGAGAAGCTTTATCTTTAGCAATAGATAGAGATTATATAGTTGAAAAAGTAGCTAAAGGTGGTCAAATACCTGCAGATTCATTTGTTGCTACTGGTTTAACTGATGCAGATGGAAAAACTGAGTTCCACGAAAATGCTAAAAAATGGTATGATGTAAAAGATTATAAAGGAAATGTTGAAAAAGCAAAGAAACTTCTTAAAGAAGCTGGATATGAAAATGGTAAAGGTCTTCCAAGTATAGAGCTTATGTGTAATCCAGGACATGAGCCAATAATGGAAGCAGTTCAAAATATGTGGAAAGAAAATCTTGGAGTGAATTCTACTATATCATCTCAAGACTGGAACGTATTCTTAGAAACAAGAAAACAAGGAGATTTCCAAGTTGCTCGTGATGGTTGGTTAGGTGACTACAATGATCCAATATCTTTCATAGATATGTGGATAACTGGTGGAGGAAATAATAACGCTCAATGGTCAAACAAAGAATACGATAAATTAGTATCTGAAATAAAAGCTACAACTGATTCAAAAGAAAGATATGCAAAAATGCATGAGGCTGAAGATATATTAGCTAAAGATATGCCAATAATACCACTATATTACTACACTGATTTATATATAATATCAGATAAGTTAGAAGGTATGTATACTTCACCACTTGGATATAAATACTTTATGTATTGTAAAGTAACTGAATAGAAAATAATATATAAGTAAATAGAAGAAGGGGCTATCTCAAAATAAAAAGATAGTTCCACAAAAAAGGAAAGGATGAGCTCTATGTGAGTTCATCTTTTTTTGTGACCAGTAGGGGCAACAACTTGATTGAGAAAGTCCATTGAAGTATTGATATTGGAACTACTAGATAAGGGGAAGGGTATTCATAGTGAGTTAGAACCTGAAGGAAGCCTAGGATAAAGTCTAGTTCTAAGGAACAAAAATTACATATGAAGCTACTGAGAAATGGATGAGTTTGCGTAACAGAACAAAGTATAATATTATCCAAGTCTTAAGTATTAAATGTAGCAGATATATGAGCGGAAGGTTGTTGCTCTTATCTGGGGGAGATCTGATAGATATATCATTAATAAAGAATGTATTTTTTTAAGCAGCTTGCCCACGCGTGGCTCAAATAGTAACCTGCATAGTGATATGTAGATAACATAAATATTTAATTTAGAAATAGAAAAGAAGAGAGTATCTCTTTTAATGATAAAAAATCATTTTGAGATACTCCTTTCTTTTGTCTGTATTACAGGCAATTAATTTAATTTTAGGGATTTATATAAACTATTAAACTTATATATACATTGTTAATAAATATAAATTAAGGTTAAGGTATAAATATTTATTAACAAGTAGTAAAAATAAGTCATAATAGGGATTTAAGTATATTTAACATAATATATCAATATAAAACAACTCCACTTTAGAACTACAACCTAAAATAGAGTTGTTTTTATATACAAAGAGAAGATACTTGCATTAAACTTCTACATTGTTAGAGCTATTATCACTGGAATTATTTTTTGTTAAAGTATTAAAAAACCAATCACCACTTTTATCACAAGAAATACCAAGTAAGGCACCCATTAATAAAGAAGGAACTAATATCATCCAGTTTCCGCCAGCAGCAAATGTTGAGAAACATCCCATAAAAGTACCAGGGATAAAATCAAACCATTTTGATTTACCTATTATACACATTATAAAAGTGACTATGGCACACCATATACCTAGAGTACCTAATATGGGAACTAAATCAGTTAAGAAGAATATAGTAACACCACAAAGAACACCAGCCATATTTGGGATAATAGTTTTTTTAAGACCTTCCACACCATGGTGACCACATGCAAAGTAAGTAGTACATCCAGCAAAACCAGCCCAACCGAAAAGTCCTACATATCCAGCAAACCATGTCCATATACCACAAAGTATGGCAGTAGTTATTCCCAGTGCGCAAAGATAACTCATTTTTTTCATATTATTCACCTAATAAACCTTATATTAAAGAAGTTGTGATTTATCACGTTTGATGAATTGACCACGATTAGCAGTTCCTATATATTCACCATCTTTAGCAATAACATCACCTCTAGATAAAGTCATAACAGGGTAACCATTTAACTTAATTCCTTCAAAAGCAGTATAATCAACGTTTTCATGTAATATAGATTTAGTTAAAGTTACTTCTTTGTTAGGATCATATAATACTAAGTCAGCGTCACTTCCTATAGCTATAGTACCTTTTTTAGGATACATACCAAATACTTTAGCCACATTTGTAGCAGTTACTTCAACAACTTTATTTAAAGATAAGCCATGTTTTGGTCCTTCAGAAAGCATTATTGGCATTCTTGTTTCTATACCAGGGCCACCATTTGGTATTTTAGCAAAATTGTCTTTTCCTAATTTCTTTTGTTCAAAGAAGAATGGACAGTGGTCAGTTGCTATTGTTTGTATAGTACCATCTTTTAATTGTTGCCATATGTAATCCCAATTAGATTTATTACGAAGTGGAGGAGACATTACATATTTAGCACCATTGAAATTAGGTTCTTCATAATTATCATCTGATAACATTAAGTATTGAGGACAAGTTTCTCCCATAATTGGAAGTCCAGCTTCACGAGCTTCTTTTATTTTTGATATAGACTCTTTACAGCTGTTGTGAACTATAAATAAAGGAGCATCAGTTAATTTAGCAAGAGTTATAGCTCTGTTTGCTGCTTCACCTTCACAATTAGCTGGTCTTGAAACTGCATGATATTTAGGCTCTGTTTTACCTTCTGCTAGAAGTTTTTCAACTCTATGATTTATTACATGATAGTTTTCGCAGTGAACAGCTACTAAAGCACCACATTCTTTTGATTTTTCTAATATATTCATAAATGCAGCATCGTTAACTCTCATTCCGTCATAAACCATGTAAACTTTAAAGCTTGTAACACCTTCATCTACCATACTAGGCATTTCTTCTAAAGTTTCCTTATCAGCATGAGTAACAGCTATATGAAGACCATAATCTATGCAAGATTTAGATCCTTTTTCTTTCCATATTTTTAGACCATCAGCTAAAGTTCCATCACCAGGTTGAACACAGTAGTCTATTACAGATGTAGTACCACCTATAGCAGCTGCTTTTGAACCAGTTTCAAAATCGTCACTTGAGAAAGTTCCACCAAAAGGCATATCTAAGTGAGTATGGGCATCTATACCACCAGGTATTATTAATTTATCAGTAGCATCTATTATATTTTCACAATCTAAGTTTTGACCTATTTCAGTTATTATTCCATCTTTTATACCTATATCGCCTTTGTAAGTATCAGAAGCTGTTACAATAGTACCATTTTTTATTACCTTATCAAATTTACTCATAATTTCCTCCTCAAATAAAAAAATATTATTAATTGTGGATTATAGTATTAGTCAGTTAAATCAGCTTTTAAAACAGCATTTAGAAGAACTGTAGCTCCGTTTGCACATTGCTCTGGAGTAGAGTATTCTTGTTCACAATGTGAATGACCATCTTTAGAAACTACGAAAATCATAGTTGTTGGCATCATGTAAGAAACGAACTGAGCATCATGTCCAGCACCTGAATTAATATATTGATGAGGAATATTTAATTCTTCAGCTGATTTTTTAACATATCCTACTAATTCTTTGTCATAGTAAACAGTGTCTCTGTTCCAAGCTAATTCAACTTCACATTTGCATTTAGCCCATTCTTTATTTTCTAAACTTCTTACTATTTCATATACTTTATCTAATAAT
Source organism: Terrisporobacter muris (assembly GCF_024621905.1). Lineage (NCBI taxonomy): Bacteria > Bacillati > Bacillota > Clostridia > Peptostreptococcales > Peptostreptococcaceae > Terrisporobacter > Terrisporobacter muris. The sequence continues at coordinate 12,585 of NZ_JANKBY010000026.1, read as the reverse complement.
TTTTGATCTTCATGACGAACGTCTATAGAGAATTCCACAAAATCAGGTATAACTGTATGTACACATGGGTGACAAACTATTTCACCTGTAGTATACACTAACTCTTTATTTCCTAATTTGTCTATTTCATCGTGTAAGTAGCAAAGAGCTTGAGATGCAGCATATAAAGCGTCTTGACGTTTATGCATAGGAGTTGTACCAGCATGGTCTGATTGACCATAGAATTTTATACGGCAGTTGAACATTCCAAGTACACAAGTAACAACACCAACATCATTGCCAGCATCTTCAAGTATTGGACCTTGTTCTATATGAAGTTCAAACATGCATTTATATTTATCAGTATTTAAACGATTTTCTTTTTGTCCTTTATATTTAAATTTTTCTAATTGAGAGCCGAAAGTAGTTGTTTTATCTAATACACTTTTTGAGCTCATCATATTTTCATATTTGAAGTTTTTAGCTATTTCTGCAGGAAGTACATCGTTACACACTATTCCTGAACTCATCATTGCAGGTGGGTATAATGAACCTTCTTCATTTGTCCATATCATAGCAGTAAGAGGATGTTTATGAGGTATTTTTTCAGTAGCTACAGTTTCTAAAACTTCCATAGCACCCATAACACCTAAGATACCATCATAGTTACCACCGTTTTTTACAGAGTCACAGTGAGAGCCCATTACAATTCTTTTTGCGTTGGGATCTGTTCCTGGTAAAGTGGCATACATATTAGCCATATCATCAGTTTCTATAGTTGCACCAATAGCTTCCATTCTTTTTACAAATTCATCTCTAGCTTTAATAGCTTCGGGAGATAAAGAGTATCTTGTTATTCCGCCATGTCCTGCATCCCCGAATTTTGAAAAAGTTTCAATTTTATCTCTCATTCTTTCAGTACTACATTTAAACATACAAACCTACCTCCAATAATTAAATTTTATAATATTAAGAAAGTATGTAAACGTTTACATATCTTCTATACTATTTTTATAAGGCTGAAAAGTTAGAAAGTCAACTATTTTATAAAAATTTAACAATTCCAAAATGGAATGAGTGAATATTGAAACAATAATATTAAGATGAAAGTTATTAAATATGTGATAAAATATAGTTGAAATAAAAACCATAATAAATAAAAAATAAATATAATACAAATGGTTGGGGAAAGGGAATATATGGATATACGTCAGATTGCAGAGAAAGCAGGTGTATCGGTAGCAACAGTATCTAGAGTACAAAATCATCCAGAAACAGTTGCTAAAGCTACTAGAGAAAAAGTTCAAGCTATTATCGATGAGTGTAACTATACACCAAACTGGTTTGCTAGGGGGATGAACATAGGTAAAGCAGAAACTATTGGAATTATTGTTCCAGATATTTTGAATCCAAGCTATATGGAAATTATAAAAGGAATAGAGGACATTATGGCGGAAAGCGGTTACATAACTGTTATTTGTGACGGTTCATGTGACGCTCAAAAAGAAGAAGACAGTATAAATAGTTTAATTAAAAGAAATACTGATGGCCTAATAATTATCTCAAGTTCAATAAGTAGACAGAAGCTACTTTCTATAAAGTCAAAAGGAATACCTATAGTGTCAATAGGAGAAAGTAACGCTTGTAAAGAAATTGATACAGTTAAAATTGATTATGAAAAAGCAAGCTATAAAGCAACTAAGCATTTGATAGATATTGGATATGATAAAATTGCTATTATTAACGGGCCGAAAGAAAAAAGAGAAAATGCCTTGAGGTTAGAAGGTTTTAAGAGAGCTTTGAAGAATAATAATATTAAAATGGAAAAAGATTATATTTTACATTCGAAAGTATCTTTGGATGAGGGTTATTTACTTACTAAGAAGTTACTTAAATTGAAAAATCCACCAAGGGCAATTTTTGCTACAGATGATATTTTCGCTTTTGCTGCAATGGCGGCGTTAAGGGATAATAATGTAAAAGTACCAGAGGATATAGCTGTTATAGGGTTTGATAATATAAATCTTTCAAGGATGATTGAATCAAAATTAACAACAGTAATAAATCCTCTACATAAGCAAGGAGTACTAGGTGCTAGATTATTGATTGATATAATTAATAACCTTGAATCTGAAGATAGTTTTACTCAAGAAATATTACTAGAAACAAAGATTAAAATACGCAAATCATGTGGTTATGGTAGGAGAATAGGGGAGATATTTTAATTATGTTAGAGACTAACTTCATGGGATTGAATTTAAAAAATCCAGTAATAATTTCAGCCGGTCCTTGGAATGGTAATGGTAAAAAATTAAGAAATAATCTAAGAGCTGGCGCAGGGGCTGTAATTACAGAAACTATAGTGAGTGATCCATACTCTAAAACAGGAGAACAAATAGCATTTAATGGAAAAGGATTACAAAATATAAGATTTTATAGTCGTTTTCAACTGGAAAGATGGAAAGAGGAACTAAAAATAGCTAAAAGTGATGGAGGAATTGTTATAGCAAGCATATCAGGCCACTCTCCATCAGAAATTACATATTTGGCAAAGAAGCTAGAAAAATATGGTGCAGACGGTATAGAAATATCCTTATCAAGTCCATTAGGAGAAGGTGTAGAAATACCTTGTTCTGATAGTGAATTTGTTTTTAATGTGGTAAATGATGTATCAAAAAATATAAAAATACCAGTAATGGTGAAATTATCTCAGCATGTTAATAATATAAGTGAAGTATCAAAAGCTGCAAAAAAGGCAGGTGCAAGTGCAATAAGTGCTATAAATACCATAAGATGTATTTTGGGTGTAGATATAGACAAAGAGATTCCGTTGTTACCAACTTATGGGGGATATTCTGGAGAACCTATTAGACCAATTGCATTAGCTAGTGTAGCATCTATTGCACAATCTGTAGATATACCTGTTTGTGGTATAGGTGGAATAGGAAATTATGAGCATGTAATAGAGTATATTATGTTAGGAGCATCTGCAGTACAAATTGGCACAGCCCTTATGTTAAATGGAGATAGTATAATTAAAAAAATAGTAAATGATCTAGAAAAGTGGTTTAAAGAGAAAAAAATTAATTCCATAAGTGAAATATGTGGTAAGGCATTGGAAAAAATTAAACCATTAGATGAATTAGCGCTAGAGCCGATGACATGTAAATCAGATAATAAAAAATGCGAAGAGGGTTGTAACTTATGTGTAGAGCATTGTTTAGAGAATGCAATAGATACAGTGAATGATAATGATATAAAGATTGATCAAGAAAAATGCATAGGATGTGGGTTATGCATTTTTGTTTGCCCTATAAATAAATTAAAAATTTATGATGAAAGTTAATTACCATAAGGAATATGAGAGTGAACTATTTTAAGAAGTTACCGCATAAAAATATTATTAAATATTTTTATGCGGTACATTTTTTTGTTATATAAATAAAAAAATAACAAAAATATTACTTTTTTGTTGACAATGGTAAGAAATGGAATTATAAATTAAGTATAAACCTTATGTAACCGTTTACATAAATTACATAAATTACATAAAATCACATTTGAAAGAGGGGGTATTATGGAAAAGCAGAGTAAAGAAATTAAAGATAGTTTGCCAGCAAAGGAATTATTTTTAATGGGAGCTGCACTTTTTTCCATGCATTTTGGGTCATCAAGTATGACATGGCCAATGAACTGGGGAAAAGAAAGTGGTAGTTCTGTATTTATAGCTTTTATAGGAGTACTTATTACAGCATTACTAATGCCAATGTTAGCTTATGTGGCTCTTGTTAGAGGAGAGGGAACTTATAATACATTAACAAAAAAAATTATGCCGAAATTTGGTTCTATCTTTACAACAATTACTATATTGATGCTAGGGCCATTATATGTGGTTCCAAGAATGAGTGCATCATCATGGGATGGTATAGTTCAAGCAACAGGGTTTGAAACAAGTAGTAAATTGCCAATAATTATATTTTCTATAATTTTCTATTTAGTAACATATTGGTTTTTAGCAGGTAGATCAGACACTATGGACAAAATAGGTAAGATTCTATTCCCAGTATTATTGATTATAGTTGTATGCATCATTGGAAAAGGTTTGCTAGATCCTATATCAAAAACATGGGCCCCTAAATCTTATGAAGGTTCAGCCTTTTCTTATGGATTTACAGGTGGATATGCCACAGGTGATATACTATGTGCTTTAGTCTTTGGAATAGTCATATTAAATAATCTAAGAGCAAAAGGCGTAACAGAAAAAAATATGAATAGCAATATTATAAAAGTTGGTATATGTGGTATTGGAATGCTTACATTAAGCCATTTAGGACATATGGTTATTGGAGCAACAACTGGAGGTGCAATGGGACCAACAGGAGATTTAACATATGTTAAGTTGTATACAAAGGTTGCATTTCTTTTACTAGGTGGATCAGGAGGAGTTTTATATTGTGTAGCTTTAGCTATAGCATCATTAACAACAGCTGTAGGAATAACAGCAGCTGCAGCAGAATTTTTCGAAGACGTATCTAATAAAAAAATATCATACAAAACAGCTGTAATAGTTGTTTGTGTAAGTAGTACTTTGGTTGGAGCCATAGGATTAGATAATATTTTGGCTTATGTAGGACCATTACTAGACTCTTTATCACCAGCCTTAATAATTTTAATTTTATTCTATGTATTTGTACCTAAAGTTAATGACAAAAGATGTTTATTTGCAGCTAGATGCACTATGTACGCTAGTTTTGTATATGGAATTTTAGATGCTATATATGCTTATAACAGCTTATGTGGCTGGAATCTTAATACATTTGAATCTCTATATTTAAAAATGCCACTTGCTAATATGAAACTATCTTGGGTAGTAGGATGCGCTATTGTAGCACTATTATCTTATGTATTTTACCAATTAGATAAAAAACAAGTAATAAAAAATGTGAAAGTTTCTGAGTGAAAATTAAAAAAGTTCATTAAGCCTTATTAGGCCTAAAATAAAAAATAGTTAAGAAAGGAAAATGAAAATGGATCAAAACAAAAAAACTGATAAGAATTTTGAGTTAGTAATACGTGAAGAGGCATCTAGATGCCTATTATGTCATGATGCACCTTGTTCTAAAGCATGCCCAGCAGGAACAGACCCAGCAAAATTTATAAGATCATTAAGATTTGAAAACCCAAAAGGAGCTATAGAAACAATAAAAGAAAACAATGTTTTAGGTGGAGTTTGTAGTAAAGTATGTCCATCAAAAGCTTATTGTGAAGGTGCTTGTAGTAGAGTAAGTCTAAAAACACCTATAAAAATAAAAATGCTTCAAGAATATTTAATGGAATTAGATAAAACTTTAAATGTTCCAATGTTAAGAGAAAGAAAACATGTTGATAAAAAGGTTGGTGTTGTTGGATCTGGACCAGCTGGTCTTGCAGCAGCAGTTGAGTTATTAAAAGAAGGTTATGATGTAACTGTTTATGAAAGAGATGAAAAATTAGGCGGTTATTTAACTTATGGAATACCAAGTGATAGATTATCTGGGGAATTAGTAGCTCATGAAATAAATCAAATAAAAGAATTAGGTGTTGTATTTAAAAATAATGCAAAAGTAGAAAAACCAGAAGATTTATTAAAAGAAGGTTTTGATGCTGTTATATGGGCATGTGGACTACACAAAGGTAAGACTTTAAATATAGACGGAATAAATTTAGAAAATGTTGAGATCGGTGTTGATTACTTAAGAAAAGTTAAAGAAGAACCACAAAATGTATATGTTGGTAAAAATGTTATAGTAGTTGGTGGTGGAGACGTGGCTATGGACGTTGCTAGAACTGCAAAATTAAGAGGTGCAGATAACGTTAATATATTATATAGAAGAACTGAAAATGAAATGCCAGCATATATAGATGAAAAAGTTGAAACAAAAGAAGCTGGAGTAAACATGTATGTTAAATTTAAACCAGTTAGCATAGAAGGTAATTCAAAAGTTGAAAAAGCAACATTTGAAAGTTTAGGAAATGATACAACTATAACAATGAAATGTGATCAATATATATTAGCAATAAGTCAAGAAAGTGAAGAAAATGTGGATGAATTACTAGATTCTTCAAAAGGAATATTTGCAGCAGGTGATGTGGTTTCAAGTGAAAAAACTGTAGTTTATGCTATAAAGAGCGGTAAAGAAGTAGCTAAGAAAGTAATAGACTTTGTAAATGAAAAAAGTTCAGTAAAGTGCTAATAAAAAATTATAATTAATATCCCTTAAATAAAAGAAAGGTGGGCAAATTAATGTTTAAAAAAGATTTATCAATAGAATTTTGTGGTGTTAAGTGTGAAAATCCGTTTTTTTTATCTTCTTCACCTGTAGATAACTGTTATGAAATGTGTGCGAAAGCTTTGGAAACTGGATGGGGAGGAGTTGTATTTAAAACTCTTGGTTTCTTTATACCTACAGATTGCTCTCCAAGATTTGACGCTTTAAGAAAAGAAAGTACTGAATTTGTTGGATTTAAAAATATGGAACAAATTTCTGAACATCCACTGGAAGAAAGTTTAGAGGCTTTAAAAAAATTAAAAACTAATTATCCAAATAAAGTTATAGTTGCGTCTATAATGGGTGAAAACGAAAAAGAGTGGGAAGAACTAGCTAGATTAGTTACAGAAGCTGGTGCAGATATGATAGAGTGTAACTTCTCATGTCCTCAAATGACTAGTCATGCTATGGGTTCAGATGTTGGTCAAAACCCAGAATTAGTTAAAAAATACTGTCAAGCAGTAGCTAGAGGATCTAAATTACCAATATTAGCAAAAATGACTCCAAACATTGGAGATATGGTAGTTCCAGCAGTAGCTTCTATAGAAGGTGGTGCAGCAGGAATATCTGCTATAAATACTATAAAATCAATAACTGGTGTAGATTTTGAAAAAATGGTAGGACTTCCAATAGTAAATGGTAAATCTTCAATATCTGGTTATTCAGGAAAAGCTGTGAAACCAGTAGCTCTAAGATTTATACAACAAATGAGAACGGATGAAAGATTAAAAGATGCACCAATAAGTGGTATAGGTGGTATAGAAACTTGGAAAGATGCATTAGAATTTATATTATTAGGAGCAAGCAATATACAAGTTACAACTGCTGTAATGCAATATGGATATAGAATAGTTGAAGATATGATAAGTGGATTATCATATTTTATGGAAGAAAGAGGAATAGACAAGTTACAAGATTTAGTAGGACTTGCAAACAACAACATAATACCTGCTGAAGACATAGATCGTACATTTGTTATTTATCCAGAAATAGATAAAGATAGATGTATAGGATGTGGAAGATGTTACGTTTCTTGTTTTGATGGAGGACATCAAGCTTATACATATGATGAAGAAACTAGAGAAATAACTTTAAATAAAGATAAATGTGTTGGATGTCATTTATGTAGCTTAGTATGTCCTGTTGGAGCAATAGGAAAAGGCGAAATAATGTATAGAGATGGTAATGTAAAAGAAATAGTTATGTAATGAAAAATGAATAATTTGTAAATTGGGTGCCCGCTAAAATATCTGTTTTAGTGGGTACTTTTTACATATAAGGAAATTATATTGCTCTCAAATCTGTGGGAAACTTGTGAAACGAAGTAATATTACAAATATTAAGATGTAAAAAGTTAGTTTTTTATCAAGATCGTTACTTAAAATTTCATAGCGCCCACGCAGTGCCTTAAAGTGTTTCGCAGCCACGTCACTTAAGCGAAGCGAATTTTTTTTATTGTGATTTACTATATTAATCACTACTATTTACATATATGCTTTAATTAAAGTAATTCATTAAAAGAATCACTAAAATGAGAGAAAGTAAATCTGAAAATATATAAAGTCTCTAGTATTTATAAAAAAATAACTAGGGGCTTTAATTACATAGTAATATTTTAAAGGGAAGCATAAGGGGGGAAAATTATGGATAGGCGAAAAATATTAGAAAGACTTAGAGCTCAGGTAGAGAAAGGAAACCATATTTTGGGAGTAGCAACAGGTTCTGGTATGACAGCAAAGTATTCAGAAAGGGCTGGTGCAGACTTCCTTTTAATGCTTAATTCAGGAAAATTTCGTCAAATGGGAAGAGGGTCATTAGCAGGTTTTTTACCATACTCTAACAGCAATGACATGGTTATGGAATTTGCATCAAGAGAAATTATTCCTTTAGTAAAAGATATACCTATCATTTTTGGTGTAAATGCAACAGATCCCACAAAAGATATTGATATTTACATAGATGAAATAATAAGAAAAGGATTTTCTGGAGTCAATAACTATCCAACTATTGGACTTATTGATGGGAAGCTCAGGGAAGCATTAGAGGAATCAGGATTTAGTTATTTATTAGAAGTAGATTTAATAAGAAAAGCACATAAGAAAGGTTTATTTACTGTAGCTTTTGTTTTTGATGAAATTCAAGCTAAGCAAATGATAGAGGCTGGAGCTGATACTATTTGTGTTCATTTGGGACTAACTGAAGGGGGATTATTGGGGGCAAAGAAAGTATTTTCTTTGGAAAGTGTAAAAAGTAAAATGGAAAAAATTTTTAAACTATGCAATGAACTAAATCCAAACGTAATTAAATTAATTTATGGTGGCCCTGTTAAAACACCAATAGATATTCAATATATGTATAGTAATGAAGATTTAATGGGATATATTGGCGGTTCTGCTTTTGAAAGAATTCCATTAGAAAAATCGCTTACGAAAACTATAAAAGATTTTAAAACAACTTCCAATGTGGATGAAGATGATTTAATGGTGAAAATGCTTGACGGAATTACAAAACATTATGATTATGTTGAATTCGTTAAAAAATATGTTGCTGAAAATTATATGAATGAAATATCATTTTTAGATTTGGCAAAAGTAGCTCATGTGTCTAGAAGTTACTTAAGTAGTTTATTTAAAAAAGAAGTTGGATGCTCTTTTCCAGAATATTTAGTAAAGTTTAGAATAAATAAAGCTGTCGATATCTTAAATAAAAAAGATATTCCTCTATCAACAGTAGCATCATTGGTTGGGTATAATGACTATTCACAGTTCAGCAAAATGTTTAAAAAATATAAAGGATATTCCCCAATACGACATAAACACAAAATTACAGAACATAAAAACGTTTACTTAAAAAGTAAAACAGAATAGTATTAAGGTATAGTTAGTATTAAAAAACAAAAGATTATAAGTTGATTTATACCAACTATATAAAATATATCTGTAGGGGAGATTAATTCATGAAAACTATTGCTATTGCTGGTACATTTGATACTAAAGGCAAGGAATATTTATATGTGAAAGAGTTAATTGAAAGTTTAGGTCTAAGTACTTTAACAATACATACAGGGGTTTTTGAATCAACTTTTGAACCTGACGTATCCAACGAAGAAGTGGCACAAGCGGTAGGTTGGAATATAAATGATATTGTTAGCAAAAAAGATAGAGCATTGGCAACAGAAGTATTATCAAAAGGTATGGAAAAGTTAGTACCTAAGCTTTATGAACAAGGAAAGTTTGATGGAATTATTTCTTTTGGAGGGTCAGGGGGAACTTCTTTAGTAACTCCTGCAATGAGAGCTCTTCCTATTGGTGTACCAAAACTTATGGTATCAACAGTGGCTTCGGGAAATACATCTCAATATGTGGGAACAAGTGATATTGTTATGATGCCATCTATTGTGGATGTGGCAGGCCTTAATTCTATTTCAACAAAAATATTTACAAATGCTGTGTTTGCAATTGTAGGTATGGTTAAATTTGAAAACAAAAAAGTTCTTGATAAAAAGCCTTTAGTGGCAGCAACTATGTTTGGTGTAACTACTCCATGTGTAACTGCAGCAAAAGAATACATGGAAGAGAGAGGTTATGAAGTTTTAGTATTTCATGCCACAGGAGTTGGTGGAAGAACAATGGAATCTCTTATAGAAGGTGGATTTATAGAAGGGGTTCTAGATCTTACAACAACAGAATGGGCAGATGAAATTATTGGTGGAGTGCTAAATGCAGGTCCTAATAGATTAGAAGCAGCTGCAAAACATAATATACCACAAGTAGTATCAGTAGGTGCTTTAGATATGTGTAACTTTGGACCTTATGATACAGTGCCAGAAAAATTCACAGGACGTAATTTATATAAACACAATCCTACAGTAACACTAATGAGAACTACTGTAGAAGAAAATGAATTAATAGGTAGAAAGATTGCTGAAAAATTAAATATGTCAAAGGGACAAACTATACTTATGTTACCTTTAAAAGGAGTTTCGGGAATTGATGCCAAAGACCAACCTTTTTATGGAGAGGAAGAAGATAAAAAATTATTTGATACTTTAAAAGAATTAACAAATAAAGATGTTGTTACAATCCAAGAGATGAATTGTAACATTAATGATATAGAATTTGCTCAAAGAGCAGCACAAAACTTAATAGATTTAATGGAAAAATAATTAATAGTTAGGGGGAATCTTAGATGAATAAAATGACAAGACAAGAAATAATAAATAAATTTAAAGAAGATGTTAAGCAAGGTAAAATACTTGTAGGAGTTGGTGCTGGAACAGGTATTACAGCTAAGAGTAGTGAAGCTGGGGGCGCAGATATGTTAATAATCTATAACTCAGGTAGATATAGAATGGCAGGGCGCGGCTCACTGGCGGGATTATTATCCTATGGAGATGCAAACCAAATTGTAGTAGAGATGGGTGCAGAAGTACTACCAGTTGTAAAAGATACGCCTGTTTTAGCTGGTGTATGTGGCACAGATCCATTTAGAGTAATGGACGTATTTCTAAAACAACTTAAAGAGCAAGGATTTAGTGGAGTTCAAAACTTCCCAACAGTAGGATTAATTGATGGCGTATTCAGACAAAACTTAGAAGAGACGGGAATGGGATACGACTTAGAAGTTGAAATGATAAGAAAAGCTCATGAGTTAGATATGCTAACAACTCCTTATGTATTTGATCCAAATCAAGCAAAAGCAATGGCAAAAGCAGGGGCAGACATATTAGTAGCACATATGGGATTAACAACAAAAGGTACAATAGGAGCAAAAACTGCTCTTACATTAGATGATTGTGTTGAAAAAATAAAAGCTATAATGAAAGCAGGAAAAGAAGTAAATCCAGATATAATGGTTATTTGCCATGGTGGACCAATTGCAGAGCCACAAGATGCTGCTTACATAATAGAAAACATTGAAGGAATTGATGGCTTCTTCGGTGCTTCAAGTATAGAAAGATTTGCAGCAGAAAAAGGAATTAAAGAACAAACTGCTTCATTTAAATCTATAAGTAAAAAATAATAAGTAATACAGAAACTAAAAATAGCAAAATAAATAACTCTACCTCAGTATATTTAAAATATTAAGGTAGAGTTATTTTAATGCATAAATATTTTATCGTCTTATTTATAAATTTTAAGTTTGAATATATTGACATATAGAGTATAATTTGTTATTTTAATGTAGAGATTATTGTATAGTTATATTTAACCTAATGTTTAGAAAAACAAAACAAATACATAAAAATACTAAATGCTTAGTATAAGTAAACTAGTACATGCAAATAAAAATAAACTTGGAGGAAAAATAATGAAGAAAATTTTATTAGGAACTTTATTATTGACATTTTTACTAACTTTGACTGGATGTAGTACTCCTAAAGAAGAAGTTGAAAGCATTAATAAAGTATTTGTTTATGGAAGCTTAAGAAGCGATATGTTTAACTATGATGTATATTTAAACGGAAAAGTTGAAGAAAATAAAAAGGCTACAATTAAAGGCGATTTATTCCATTTAGATAATAAAGGATATCCAGCAGTAGTTCCAGGAGATGGAGAAGTAATAGGAGAGTTAATGACATTTAAAGATTTCGAATCTACATTAAAAGATTTAGATGAATTAGAAGCTTATGTAGAAGGTGAAGAAAAAGAAAATGAATATAATAGAAAAGTTGTAGATGTTAAGTTGGAAGATGGTAGTGTAGAAAAAGCATATTACTATGAGTACAACCCATCAGCAGATTATAACAAAGATGATAAATTAATAGAAGTAAAAAATGGTGACTGGAACTCATATATGGAAAATATGAAAGTTGAAAGAGTATTTGTATATGGAAGCTTAAGAAGTGATATGTTCAACTATAAAACTTATCTAGATGGTAAAGTTAAAGAAAATGTAAAAGGAACAATAAGCGGAGATTTATTCCATATAGAAAATAAAGGATACCCAGCAGTAGTTCCAGGAGAGGGAGAAGTTGTTGGAGAATTAATGTCATTTAATGATTTTGAATCTGTATTAAAAGAACTTGATGAGTTAGAAGCTTATGAAAAAGGTAAGGAAAGTGAAAATGAATATAACAGAAAAGTTGTAAATGTAAAGATTGCAGAAGGAACTGTTATAAAAGCATATTACTATGAATACAATGAATCAGCAGATTATAATAAAGATGATAAATTAGTTCCAGTTAAAAATGGAGACTGGAAGCAATATATGGAAAAAAATAAAAAATAAAAAATAAAAAATAAGGAGCTGTTACAAAAGTGATATTTGTAACAGTTCCTTATTTTTATTAAAGATC
>NZ_JANKBY010000269.1:0-5191 GCF_024621905.1 Terrisporobacter muris | reverse complement strand
AAATAGATAAGTAGGAGTATTTATTGAAAGGTGGTAAATTATGGGATTTCAACTGGATATATTAATGTATTTACAAAGTATAAGAAATGAATTGCTTACAAGCATATTTACTTTCTTTACAATATGCACAGAAGTACCAGTAATAACTGTGCTAACAGGAATACTATATTGGTGTATAAATAAAAAAGCAGGACAAAGAACTTTATTTGCTCTTTGTGGAAGTTTAAATATAAATGCAGGTGTTAAAAACTTTGTAAAAATGCCAAGACCAATAGGAACAGAAGGTTTAGAATCTTTAAGAGTGGAAACTGCTACAGGATACTCTTTCCCTAGTGGTCATACGCAAACTGCTACAACTTTTTGGACTTCTATGATGTATTTATTTAGAAAAGCATGGATATATATAGTAGGAATATTGATGATTCTAGGAGCGGGAATATCTAGATTATACTTAGGTGTTCATTGGCCAATGGACGTAATTGTTGGATGGGTATTTGGTATAGCTCTTAGTATATTATTTATAAAACTGTTTGACTATATAGATGATAGTAAAAACTATTATATATTAGTTGGATTAATATTAATATTTGGGATTTGTACATACTTTATTGGGGGAGAAGATCTATACAAAATGTTTGGTCTTTATACAGGTTTTGCACTAGGTTATATGGTGGAAGATACTTATATTAACTTTAGTACAGAAAATGAAAGCAGAAGAAAAAATATATTTGCCAAGACACCTTCAAGAAATGAAGGCTTAGGTAAGAAAATACTTAGATTTATAGTAGGGATAATATCATTATTAGCAGTTTATTTATTGCTTAATTATATGGAAGATACTTTGATAGTTGGTAAAACAGAAGAGATAATTAATATTATCAAATATTTAAAATATACATTTGTAGTATTCTGGGGCATGGCAGGTGCACCAGCATTATTTAAATTATTTAGACTAGCATAAATTTCCCTATTTATAAGGAAAGGATGATTATTTGAAAAAGGTAGTAGTTATAGGAGGAGGACCAGCAGGAATGATGGCTGCATCAACTGCAGCTGATAATGGGGCTGAGGTTATACTTCTAGAAAAACAACATAGATTAGGAAGAAAGCTATTAATCACAGGAAAGGGAAGATGCAATATTACAAATGACTGTGATGTGGAAGAGTTAATAGAAAATGTACCTACAAATGGTAAATTTTTATATAGTGCTTTTTATACATTTACAAATTATGATGCAATAACTATGTTTAATTCACTTGGACTTGCAACTAAAACTGAAAGAGGGAAAAGAGTATTTCCAGAAAGTGATAAAGCATTAGACGTGGTGAAAGCTTTAGAAAAACAGGTTAAAAACAAAAAAGTAAAAGTTATACTAAATGCTAAAGTTAATAAAATTGTAACAAAAGATAATAAAATAGAGAAAGTTATATATAACAATAATGAAGTAATAAAATGTGATAGTGTGATACTAGCTACAGGCGGAATGAGCTATCCTCTTACTGGATCTACAGGGGATGGATATAAATTTGCTGCATCTCTAGGTCATACTATAATAAACCCAAAACCTTCTTTAATCGGAATAGAAGTCCAAGAAAGTTTTGTAAAAGACTTAGAAAAATTAGCTCTTAGAAACGTGGCTATTACTGTTTTTGATAGTAAAAATAAAAAAGTATATGATGATTTTGGTGAATTAGAATTTACTAAATATGGTTTAGATGGACCTATAATAAAATCTGCTAGTTGTAGAATGAAAGATACTAGTAAAGAAAATTATAAAATTGTTCTTGATTTAAAACCAGCTTTGGATGAAGAAAAATTAGACAAAAGAATTATAAAAGATTTTACAAAATATACTAATAAAAACTTTGAAAACTCATTAGATGATTTACTTCCAAAAAAACTTATACCAATAATAATTGAATTAAGTGAAATACCGAGACATTTAAAAGTAAATCAAATATCTAAGAAACAAAGATTAAACTTAGTTCATTTGTTAAAAAATATTACCTTCACTGTAAGAAGATATAGACCAATAGAAGAAGCTATAGTTACATCTGGTGGAATTAAAGTAAGTGAGATTAATGCTAGTACTATGGAATCTAAGATTATAAGTAATCTTTTCTTTGCAGGAGAGATTATAGATGTGGATGCATATACTGGAGGATTTAATCTACAAATAGCTTATTCAACAGCTTATTTAGCAGGTACCAATTGCTAAAAAATTTGTCAAAAATTGCATACATGTTAAATCTCAATTGTAACATAATAGTATTAGAAACAAATATTAAAAAAGAAAAGAGGTAATAACATGGCAACTAATAATAATAATACAAAGGCTGTACCAGAAGCAAAAGCTGCATTAAATCAAATGAAACTAGAAATAGCTAGTGAACTTGGTATGTCAAACTACCAACAAGTAGATAAAGGTAACCTTACAGCTAGAGAAAATGGTTATGTAGGTGGATATATGACTAAAAAGCTAGTTGAAATGGCAGAACAACAAATGGCTGGTAAAGGTCAACAATAACTAAAAATAAAATAATAATATATAGTTAAAATTAGAGGTAAGTATAAAGGGTTAAAATCCTTTGTACTTGCCTCTTTCTTCTTAGTTTGACATAGTCATGTAAATTAAACAGCTGTAAAATGATTTTCTAATATGTTTCTAAAATAAAAAAATTATATACTTATTAAAAAAATGTTTAGAATGGGAAATAAAGGGTATATTGACTAATGAAAGGAAATATACTATAATAAAAAATACTTTGATAAGGGAGTAGTTGGCACTGATTATAGTGTAATAAAGTCAACATACTGATAGGTTTACTATCTGGCTTTGTTTTGAATGATGAGACTTATCTATAGCTTATGCTATAGGTGGGTCTTTTTTTATATTTTGGGAAGAATAAAATCAAAGTAGAAGCAAATTTTGAGCAACGGAGTTGCCTGAAGCGGTAGCAAAGGCATCTCGTTGGCGATATGAGCGAAGTAAATTTTTTATTAAGTGAAAGGAAGGAAATAATATGGGCTTAATTGAGTTATTCATATTAGCAGTAGGACTTTCTATGGATGCTTTTGCAGTATCTATTTGTAAGGGATTATCTCTTAGAAAGGTAAGTTTTAAAGAATGTGGAAAGGTTGGTTTGTATTTTGGTGGATTCCAAGGAGGTATGCCACTTATTGGATTTATCTTAGGAGTACAATTTAAGGACTATATAACTAGTATAGACCACTGGATAGCATTTATTTTATTATCATTTATAGGAATAAACATGATAAGAGAATCTATGGAAAAAGATGATGAGTGTGAAATTTCAAATTTGGCTGAAGCAGCTGTAGGTGAAGAAGATGTAGATCAACTTGGATTCAAAAACATGGTTATGCTTGCTATTGCCACTAGTATAGATGCACTTGCAGTAGGTGTAACATTTGCATTTCTACAAGTTGATATCATACCTGCAGTATCATTTATAGGAATAGTTACGTTTGTTTTATCAGCTATAGGTGTGAAAATAGGTAATGTATTTGGAATCAAATACAAGTCAAAAGCAGAATTTGCAGGAGGTGCTATTTTAATATTAATGGGTATAAAAATACTATTTGAACACTTAGGATTTTTCCCATTTGCATAGAAAAATAAATAAAAATAAATGTCTTGGTTAAAATAACTCTAGATGTAAAATATTAAATACATAAGGAGTGTTATTATGGCAACAGTAGATTTTGATAAAATTAAACAAGAATTTATTGATTCGGATGTAGATGGAAAAATAAGAATATATACTACTACAGAAGGATTGAGTGTAGAACAATTTAGAGAATTATTAAGATATTATCCTATACAATATTTATCTAAATTAGAAAAGGCTATGGGATAAATGAAACTTTAGAATTAAAAAAGCACTACTAAATTATTGTTTAGTAGTGCTTTTTTTTAACTAAGGTTAGTTTTTCGTATGTAATTGTAAATTCGCTCATTTCCTAATTCTATATCTCCTGTTTCAATATATTCAATTATACTGTCCATATCGTTACCGTTAAGGTATTGTATGGGAATAACTAAGTCATAGCCTTCATTATGTAAAAGATTTTTAAGTTTAAGTTTTTGAGAAATATTAGGTGGTAATACTTTTTTCTTTTCTTTTTTTCTTTTACGACAAGTTGATAAATTCTCATTTTGCATATCAATAAGAGTATTTATATATTCTATGTAAGAAGACTTGAAATCTTCTTCATTTAATAAATCTTCGCTTAATAGATGATTAATATAATCATCGCATAAAATATTTTTTGCAAACTTATCGGCGGTTAATTTACCAGTAACTATTCCCTTTTGGTACTTTCTCAAAATGCTTTTAGTGTGGCTATAAATTTTATTGCGTGTTTCTAAGTCTAATTCTCTTATCTCCATAAGAAACCACTCCTATTTTTAAAATAAGTTCTTATATTTTATTGTTACCAAATTTAAAATTTGCATACCTTTTGTCAGAAAATTAAAATATATAAAGATTTAGAGTAAAAAATCATTTTAGTTTAAGTTTACTTAGATCAAAGAAAACATAATTATATTTTTAAATTTTCAAATAATAAAGCCTTTAAGTATAAAAAAATTCAATTTTACCAACAATGAAAAATAAAAGATGTATTAAGAGGAAGTGAAGTTATGATAAATAGTATAATTAAATTATTTTACTCAGAGGTAGTAAAAACTAAAATGAGCAATATGCCAAATAAAGATTATGAACTTAGAAAAGGATGTAAAGAATTTAGAAATATTACATTAAAAATAGATAGTTATTTATTGAAAGGATTAAAGATAATTTTAGCTCTTTTCATACTTTATTTGTCTTTTCATGTTAGGGTCCTTCTTGGAGTAGGAGTTTTGTTGGTAGAAGTAACTTATTTAATTTATAAGGTTAGTTACGAAAAACAAGTAAAAGAAGCTATTGAAAATGTGAAAAATAATATAGAAATATCAGCTGATCAGCTTATAAATGAAAATGGTAAGAAAGGTATTAATTTATTAGTTACACTTTTGATTATAAGTTTACTTACAGGATTTAATTATTTTATAGGAATAAGCTTTGTCATAGTTTTTGTATATACAGCTAGAAATATATACGAAGGCTTTAGACAATAATAAATAATTGTATTTTTAATTTTATAAATAATTACTTTTATTTATGATGA
>NZ_JANKBY010000268.1:0-5201 GCF_024621905.1 Terrisporobacter muris | reverse complement strand
AAATATATGATATAAATGTATTTGAATTGGAAAAAATTATAGATAGATTTTTATAACAGTAAAAATAGTTTTGAAGGAGATGTAAATATGCATAAAGCGTTGTATAGAGTATATAGACCAAAAACATTTGAAGATGTAGTTGGGCAAGAACATATAGTAAAAACTTTGAAGAATCAAATAAAAAATAATAATATAGGTCATGCATATTTATTTTCTGGAACTAGAGGTACTGGTAAAACATCTACGGCTAAAATATTTGCTAGAGCAGTAAACTGTCTAAATCCTATTAATGAAGAACCATGTAATGAGTGTGAAATATGTGTAGACACATTAAATGATAACATCATGGATATAGTAGAAATAGATGCAGCATCAAATAATAGTGTAGATGATATAAGAGAGCTAAGGGAAAGTGTAAAATATACTCCTTCAAAAGCAAAATATAAAGTTTATATTATAGATGAGGTTCATATGTTATCTCAGGGAGCTTTTAATGCTTTATTAAAGACTCTAGAAGAACCACCATCATATGTAATCTTTATATTAGCGACAACAGAGCCACATAAAATACCAGCAACCATACTATCTAGATGCCAAAGGTTTGACTTTAAAAGAGTATCGTCAAAAGATATTGCAAATAGAATGGCATACATATGTGAAAAAGAAAATATACGAGCGGAGGAAAAGGCATTAAATTTAATAGCTAGAAATTCTCAAGGTGCCCTAAGAGATGCTTTAAGTATACTTGACCAATGTATGTCATTTGGGAATGAAAAAATAGAGTATAATGATGTAATAGAATTACTAGGTACTGTTAATATTGATGAACTATTTGAATTGTCTCAAGCTATTATAGGAGAAGACACTAAAAAATCACTTCAAATATTAAATGAATTTATTATTTGGGGAAAAGATATAAGAAATTTAATAAATGATTTGATAGATCATTTTAGGAATTTAATGGTTTGTAAAGTTTCTAGGGAACTTGATGAAATTATTTCATTACCTGAAGAAAGTATAGAAAGATTAAAGGAACAAGCTAAAACTATTAATATAAATGATTTGATAAGAATATTAAATATATTATCTGAAACACAAGATTCAATGAAATCATCTTCTAATACAAGGATATTAGCTGAAGTCACTATAATGAAAATAGCACAACCTATGTTTGATGAAAGTAAGGAAGCTTTAATTAAAAGAATTGAAAATTTAGAGCAAATAATAGAAAGTGGGAATATAAAAGTAGTAACAGTTCAAGGTGAATCTGGTGAAGGAATGAAATATGATGATGAACAAGTAAGCAATCAAGAAGAAAAACAAGATATTGTATATGAAGAAGTAAAAAGTGAAGATGTAAAGTTAGTAGAGTCATCATGGAAAAAAATAATTCAAAAAATAAAGGATGATAAGAAACCTAGTATATATGCGCTTTTAAAAGAAGTAAGTGGTTTTTATATAAAAGAAAACTCTTTATTTATAATATTTAATGATAATTTTTCTTTTGCTAGATCAAGACTTAGCTCAGAAGAAACAATAAAATATGTAGAACAAGTTATAAGAGAAGTACTAAATAGAAGTTTTCATCTTAAAATATATTTAAAGTCTGAAATTGCAAGTATGAATCTAGAAGAAACTAGTAGTAAGAGTGATGAAGGAGAAGAAATACTTAAGGGAATAGTAGAAGAAAGTATATTAGAAGTAAAAGACAGTATTGAAAAATAATATAATAAATGATAAAAATTATATTGTGATATAAACTAAAATTAGAAATTTAAGGAGGAAGTATATAAGATGGCTAAAAAAGGATTTGGTGGAATGCCAGGAAACATGAATAACATATTAAAACAAGCTCAAAAGATGCAAGAAAATATGCAAAAAATGCAAGAAGAGTTAGAAGCAAAGGAAGTTGAGGCTTCAGTAGGTGGAGGAGCTGTTACAGTTAAAGTTAATGGCAAAAAAGAAGTTATAGACATAGCTATAAAACCAGAAGTAGTAGATCCAGATGATATAGAAATGTTACAAGACTTAGTTTTAAGTGCAGTTAATGAAGCCTTAAGAAAAGTTGATGATATGCAACAAAGTCAAATGAGCAAGGTTACTGGAGGAATGAATATTCCAGGATTATTCTAGTAGGTGATAAATATGCAAACATATACAGAGCCTATTAATAGGCTTATAGAAGAGTTTTCTAAACTACCTGGTGTAGGAAGAAAAACAGCACAAAGATTAGCTTTTCATGTTATAAATATGAATAACAATGATGTAGAATCTTTATCAAAGGCTATATTAGATGCAAAAAGAGAAATAAAGTACTGTTCTGTTTGTTGCAATATAACAGATAAAGATCTGTGTGGCATGTGCTCTAATAAAAATAGAGACGCTAGTATTATATGCGTAGTGGAAGATCCTAGAGATGTTGTTGCTATGGAAAGAACAAAAGAGTTCAAAGGTCAATATCATGTACTTCATGGAGTTATATCTCCTATGGATGGTATAGGACCAGATATGATAAGGATCAGAGAATTAATTACTAGATTAGCTAACCAAGATGTAAAAGAAATAATAATGGCCACTAATCCAACTATAGAGGGTGAAGCCACGGCTATGTACATATCAAGACTTGTTAAGCCTATGGGAATAAAGGTTACAAGAATAGCTCATGGTCTACCAGTAGGTGGAGATTTAGAATATGCTGATGAAGTTACTATTTCAAAGGCATTAGAAGGTAGAAGAGAAATATAAAACCAAGGTATATCCTTGGTTTTTATTTATATTAGAAAATAGATATTCACAAAAATAACTTATTGACAAATGAAGTTTGTATTATATAATTATAGTAATTATTAAATAATTTTATAGGGGTGTAGTATGAAAACGACTATGAACTTAGAAGAACATAATGCAATGAAGGAAAAGCGAGAAAAAAAAATCAAATCTAAAAATAAAGTTAAAAGCGTAGATAAGGATTCGTTGGGAAGTAAAAAAAGTAAAAAAGCTATTAATAAGAATTGCAACAGTGGTGTGTTTAGGAATAACTATAAAAACTACCAATATGATTATGAAGAAGATTTTTACGAGCCATATTAAGTAAATAAAAGCGTATGAAAATTTAAATTTTCATACGCTTATTTTAATCTCGAGATAATATGTCAAAAGCTAATTTAGCAATGTCTTGTGAAGCATTAAGTTTTTTTATAGCTCTTATATTTTTTTTTGTCATTTCAATTCTATCAGGGTTATCGATAAGAACCTTCAAAAGAATACTTAAAGTGTATTTTTTTGATGTTCTCAATGAAGCTCCGCAGTTCGAAAGAAAATCTAAATTCTCTTCTTCTTGACCAGGAATAAAATATGGAATAATCATAGGTACTTCTTTTAATAAAGATTCAGTAGTGGTAAGACCTCCTGGTTTAGAGACTAATATATCTACAGATGCCAATAAATCGTTCATTTTGTCTGTGAATCCAAGTACACATATTTTTTTATCAAGAGTATCTTCATTAGCGGCTAAGGTTTTTTCTAATTTTTCTTTTAATGATTTATTTCTTCCTGTTATAACAATAATTTGAAAATCTCTATCTATAGACATTAATTCGGAAAGGGTGTCTTTTATACTACCTGCACCAAAACTGCCACCCATTAAAAGTACTGTGAATTTATCTGGATTCAGATCAAGTTCAGATAATACTGACTCTCTATCTCTATGAGATAAGAATGATTTTTCAACTGGTATACCGTATGGTTTAATTTTATCTTTATCAATACCATCTTCTATTAATAACTCTTTTACATACTCATGTCCTGCGATATAATAATCAATTTCATTTTGTATATAGGCAGAGTGAGTAGTATAATCAGTTAAAACCGTTATAAGAGGAGGAATAGTTAAATCCTTATAATACTTATGAAGACTCTCTGTAAAGGTACCTGCCTCTGTGCTATTATAAAGCTGTGAATGCTTTTTTAAAGTACTAAGTGCTATCATAGGAAACGGATGAGTACCTATAATCAAATCTGGTTTTTTATTATCTACTAATTTTTTTAACTTTCTAGATATTAAAGAAGTAAGCGGATTATCTTTAAATTCATTTTTAGATACTAGACTAGTCTCAGTTAATTTATAAACACCGCCCCATGCTTTAGGTGTATATTTAGCTGATTTTTCATATCCTCTAGAAATTAATTTATCCATAGTTCCATTTACTATTTTTAAACTATCTATAATTTCACAATCAATAGTTATACCATTAATTGTTTTGTTTGTTAATTCTTCTTTTATAGCCCTGGCTGCTCTATTATGACCTCCTCCAGTAGAAGCTGACATTATTAAAACTTTCTTCTGCATGATAAAATCCTCCTATTAATTTTAGAGTCGTATTGCATTATTAAAAAAAATTATGTAATATAAAAAGTAATTTATTATATAAATAATAAAGTTAATAATAATCTAATACAATATTGACAAAAAAACAAGGTAATAAACATTTTAAGGAGCTAATAAATGAAAAAAGTAGAGATTTATACGAGTGACACATGTATCCAATGTAAAAAAGCAAAAGAGTATCTTCAAAATAATAATGTAGAATTTATAGAGTACAATATATCTTCTAATCAAGAATATAAACGTGAATTAATAAAAAAAGGATATTTATCTGTACCCGTTATAGTGGTAGATGGGCAAGATATATTAGGGTTTGATTTAAATAGAATTAAGCAATTAACAGGTATCTAGAGATATATAATGGGTAAATAAAAAATAAAAGTATAAAAAAGCCAAAAGAGTAAAGAATAAAAGTAGTAAAAAGTTAAAAAAAGTTTAAAAAAGTATTGACGATTAATTGATATGATGATATAGTATTACTTGTCCTTGAGACAGGGACAAAACGTCAACGAAAAACTTCTTGAAAAAGTGGTTGACAAAGAAAAACAGCTTTGGTAAAATAAAGAAGCTGAAACAAGCAAAGAACTTTGAAAATTAAACAGTAGGTTAACAATAAATTAATTCTTTAAGAATTAAACTGAAACAACAAACAAACCAAGCCAGATATTCAGATAATGATTAGTCTGAGCGATGGACAACTTTTTTATGAGAGTTTGATCCTGGCTCAGGATGAACGCTGGCGGCGTGCCTAACACATGCAAGTCGAGCGATTCTCTTCGGAGAAGAGCGGCGGACGGGTGAGTAACGCGTGGGTAAC
>NZ_JANKBY010000267.1:0-5213 GCF_024621905.1 Terrisporobacter muris | reverse complement strand
AATATTTAATTAAATATAATGATATTACAGATGAAGTTACAATTGATGCAAGGACCGAGGATCAATATAATTCTGATAAAATATTACAACACAATATACCTATTATTAATAAGGTTCAATATGATTTTCTCCATAAACATTTAATTATTGCAGAGCTAGTTATAATATATGGTTTGTTAAAAAATATAAAAAATATAAAATCAGATTTACTAAAAATCTCTAATAATAAAAAATTCAAAATTATCATTGCTTGTTCTAAAGGAAGACTTAGAAGCCCTACTTTATGGGCATACGCAAAGTTACTCGGTATAGATGCAAAAGTTCTAGATGGTGGAATTGTATCTATTAAATCAAATGAATTAAATGAAGTTTTATGTAAAAATTTAAAGCTATGAATTGGAAGTATAAATCTCCTTTTCATAGCTTTTTGTCTTATTTAATAATATTTTTGTTTTTCTTAGTATTAATTCATTGTCTAAAATTAGTGTTAGCAGCAGCAGTCATCTTCTTGCATGAAGAATAGTAACATAACGATTAATATTATCCATATTATTGCTGAATCTTCACAGAATAAAAATTCTAGTAAATCGTCTCCCACCATAAACATAAAGAATATAACTATTAATGGTAATAGCCATCCTCCAAAACACCCAAAATCAAAACCGCCAAATAATCTTGAAAGATTTGCATTTTCTGACATAATAACTTCTCCTTTTTTAATATTTAATAAGCTTCTTGCTTATTTACTATAAAATATGATTTTATTGGCTATTTTGTTACAATTTCTCCCTTAAATATTAACTTTTCAGAATTAATGTTTTTTATTTTTATAATACTGCTGAAATAAATAAAAGAATTGAACTAAATAGTTCGATTCTTTTATTTATTTAATTCCTAAAAGCTTATATACGAATCCAGGTTCTTTAACTTCTTCTTCATTTAAACAATTTCTAGTATCAAGTATTATATCTTCTTTCATTTCTTCCATCTTTGTAGTAATTAAACATAAATTCATCAGTTATAACAGCAATATTTTTTTATTTTTCTCATAATATCTACTACCATTACTTTCTGGTATATATTTACTTAATTCTAGCAAATCTTCTCTTATATCCTTATTGTAGTTATCATTTAAATATTTTATATATGATTCATCATTATTTCTCATAAAAACATCTCATTCCTACATATATACTATTCTTTATGTAGTAGTTGAGTTCTAAATTTATAAAAAAACAGCAGCCAGTCTTCATCTAATGGTGATTCCTGCGCTGCTGTTTTTATTTATTCATTATTTAATACTGGTGATAGTGACGTATCATTGAAGAAAGTATTAGCATTATATAAGTATAATACCTCATCAACACTTTCTTGTTCCATCAACTTATCTATATCTTCATAGTAGTATCTTGGATCAACCACTATTATATTACTAAAATCTTTTACTAAGAATGGTATAAAACTATTAGCATAAGAGTCTTTAAAAATTAATAGAGTCTTATCATTTCTAGCATCTGTTTTTATTTTTACTAAAGGATGGTTTCCTTTAAGGAAAACTTCGTAGTTATCCTTTTTTTCCAGTGCCTCACTATTATAAAGTGTAGCTGTTTTTTCTTGCTCTTCTACGTAGTTTACTACCACATGTTCTGAATCTTCTTTTTCAGGTAAATAAACATTTACTTTATCTCCTTCTTTCACATCATATCCACTTTTTGATGATAGCGCTCCAAAGAAGTCGTTTGAAACTAGCTGTTGCTTATAATAATTCTCTGGTGTTTCATCAAGTCCCATAGATTTAGCTAATTCTTTGTATGAATAGAAAGCTCCAAGTGACGTCCAGTGATGATCTGTCTTATAGTAAATATATTCATTTCTATGGTCATACATCGTTTTATAACTATCTACAAATGTTACACTAGATGGTAATTTATCTTTGTAAGATTGTAAATACGATTCTTGATCTATAACGGGTGCATCCATAGGTAATTTATCTTTCAATATACTTACTGCAGTTGGAGATATTAACATGTACTGTTTTACATCTTTATATCTAACAGAAAAATTATTTATAGCCTTCAAATTTTCATTTACAGCTTCCTCATTAGGCTTGCTAAAGTTTTCTATCAGATATCCATCTTCTCCTAGGAAAACTCCATTA
Organism: Terrisporobacter muris; assembly: GCF_024621905.1. Taxonomy (NCBI): domain Bacteria; kingdom Bacillati; phylum Bacillota; class Clostridia; order Peptostreptococcales; family Peptostreptococcaceae; genus Terrisporobacter; species Terrisporobacter muris. Next base: position 3,055 of record NZ_JANKBY010000267.1, on the reverse strand, counting down.
GACTCTTTTTTACCTAATAGCTTGTCCACATTCATCTTTACATTTGTAAAGAAATCTCTTCCTATAAACTGATCAACCACATAGTCTTCAAACTTAGAAGTAAATCTTCCTTCTATTAATCTATCTACTGTAAATCTTGGCTTACCTGCCAACATTCTATTTTCACTTTCTGAAAAAGTCTTATCCTTTGTTATTATATTAGCTCCAACAACTAATACTAAAAAAAGTATAAATAATACTGCTGAAGTTTTATAATATTGTCTTTGTTTATTTATAATATTTTTTCTTTTCATATTTAATTACGTCCTTTCCTAGAATCTAAAATATAGGAACGGATTATAAGTTTCATTCACTAAATAAGCCGTAGCTAAAAATAGAATTAACATATACGCTATTAAAGACGCATTAACATATCTTGATTTTGATTTTACAACTATTTTGTCTAAAGCAGTTTTCACAATAGGTGTTGAGCATATTGCTAAAATTACAAACATAATTGCATTTGTATATAGATAATAAATTCCTGCACTATCCATAATCACATTATGTCCAAATCCAAACATTATCTTTATATAATCCAATGCATAAGATAGTGTTGGACTAGCAAAGAATACCCATCCTATTATAACTAATAACATGGTATAAATATGTTTTATAAACCTTGGTGTTTTTTCTAAAATTCTAGCAAATACCATTTTTTCTAGTAAAAGAATTACACCATAATATAAACCCCATACTATAAAGTTCCAACTTGCTCCATGCCAAAGTCCTGTTAAAAACCATACGGCAAATATATTTCTTATTTGCTTTCCAAGACTAACTCTATTTCCTCCTAAAGGTATATAAATATAATCTCTAAACCAAGAGCCTAAAGATATATGCCATCTTCTCCAAAACTCTGTTACGCTTGTTGAAATATATGGGAAGTTGAAGTTTTCTATAAAGTCAAATCCAAACATCTTACCTAAACCTATTGCCATATCTGAATATCCACTAAAGTCAAAATATATTTGGAAAGTATAAGCTATTATTCCTATCCAAGCTATTAATACAGACATACTTCCAAGGTCCGTAGCGCTTATTGTTGTCCATATTAGACCTATGTTGTTAGCTAACAATACTTTCTTTCCTAAACCTTGAATAAAACGCTCTACTCCTTGTCCAAACTTTTCAAGGGACTCTTCTCTATAATTTAATTGTTCTTCTATTGTTTCATACTGCACTATAGGCCCAGCAACTAACTGAGGGAACATTGTCACATAAGCTCCAAAAGAAACAAGGCTTCTTTGTACCTTAACCTTTCCTAGGTACACATCTACAATATAAGATAATACTTGGAATGTATAGAATGAGATCCCCACTGGCAAACTCAATTCATTAAAAGGAATATTAATTGAAAAAATACTATTAATATTACCTATGATAAATCCAACATATTTAAAGAATACTAAAATTCCCACATTAACTAAAAGAGTAAATATGAAAAATCTCTTTGATTTTTTCCTATCCCTTTTATATTTATCTATTTTCAACGCCATAATATAATCAAATATAATTGTTCCTATCATAAGGAAGATATATACAGGTTCTCCCCATGCATAAAATACTAAACTTGTTAGCAATAATATGGCATTTTTAAATTTCTTTGGTGAAATATAATAAATTAAAAGTGATATTGGTAGAAATGTAAATAAAAAAACTATACTACTGAATACCATTTAATCGCCTCCTCTGAAATGCTTACTGCTTAATACTATCTAAAAATGCTTCTTTAATTTGGTTTGCATTTTCAGAGACAGCAAAAAACACAAAGTCACCCTTAGTTTTTAACTCATAATCATTAACTAAAGCACACTGCTCTGGTCCATATCCTGAGAAACTTTGTAGCTGATAATTAATTCTAGAATCAATACTATCTTCTAAAGATTCAATTTGAGATTTATCTTTTACCTTAACTATTAATACTTCATTTACATCCATTGTTGACTGTGGTGTATATAAAATAAAACCATCATAGTCATTGGCATTTAATTTATAAAAACGTTTAAGAGATTTACTATCTCCTTTTTCCATTTTTTCAAACTTTACTTCTTTTTTCATACTATTTTCTATTTGATCCACACTTTTATCATTGTTAACTCCACAACCAGCTGTAATTAAAGTGGTTACTAGTAATGTGGCAACCAGTAACTTCTTTTTTAACTTAATATTCATCTATTTCTCCCTCCTTATAAATTCGCCTTTTGTATCAATAATTCAACCCATCTTTTATTAAAATTTGGTTTGAAATGTATTCCATCACTTTCATATGAACTATCATCTACTATTGATGAGGCATCTATATAAGTGACTCCTTGTTTATTACACATATCCATGATGGCTGCATTAAACTGTGGTACATTTTTTAAGGCTGGAGATTTACTTATTGCTTTACTATTTACTCTAAATATTGAGTTTACATAAATTTTTGTATTTGGTAATTTATTTTGGATATCTTTTATTATTTTTTCATATTCCTTTATAAAATCTAAAGGATTACCATATATTTGTATATCATTTAACCCATAAGTTAAGAAAATATTTTTCGGTGCCAAATTAATAGCTTTATTTATATCGCCTTCTTTTTGTGCACTCTTAAGATTTCTTCCTTTATAAGCAACCACTGATGAGTTATTTAAAATTTCATATGACACTATGGATTCAGCCCTTGAATCTCCTAGTATAACTGAATTTGAAAACTTATCTATAAGATCAACTTTTTCATTATTATTTTCTTTATTTATATTAATTCCTTGTAAACTCGACTGTACAAGGTCAATTTTTTCCTCTGATTCTAATACATCTTTATTTTCTAATACCTTTATTATTTCAATTCCCTTGATAACTTGTGACTCTTCTCTTTTATCCGTATTATTAAGAGCATCAGTACTACCATTAAGTTTTATTACCCCTATAATAGTACCTATCGATATTATTGAAATAGCCCATGCTTTCTTTTTGATAATAATTCCTCCCTTGCTGTCAACTTACCTTTCTTATCACAAATAATATTATA
>NZ_JANKBY010000266.1:0-5250 GCF_024621905.1 Terrisporobacter muris | reverse complement strand
AATTTTTGAACAAGAAGGTTGTCTGAATCAATTACGAGAATATCTCGTTGTCGATATGAGTGTAGCAAATTTTTATTTTGTATATATAATAGTAATAATATGAATATTTGTGATATAATAACTAGGTAGTTTTAAAATTGAAAGGAGACGGAATATGACTAACATGACTGTTGAACAAATGGCAAAGATTGTTTATGATGCAATTGATGATAAATTAGGTCAAGATATATCAATAATAAATATAGGGAAGGTATCTTCTCTATGTGATTATTTTGTTATAGCAACTGCTGGGTCTACAAGACAAGTTAAAGCAATAGCAGATAATGTACAAGATGAATTAACTAAGTACGGGATAGAACCAAGATCAAAAGAAGGATACGAAACTCAAACTTGGGTATTACTAGATTATGGTGATATAATGGTTCACGTATTTGACGAAGAAAATAGAGGATTTTATAATTTAGAAAAGTTATGGAAAGATGCTCCATATGTTGATGTTGACACTTTAGTATAAAGATGTTAATATTATAGAAAAATAAAGCTTTAAATCAAATAAGTTAGAGTAGTAGGAAATTTTGTTTATTTCAGAGAGTTAGTGGTAGCTGTGAACTAACATAAACTGTTTTTGAACTTGCTAACATAAAATTATTTGGCCGTAGTTGGCATAAAGACTATCTAAGAGAGTTTACTTTTGTAAACTAATTAGGGTGGTACCGCGAAAATATATCCTCGTCCCTAAACGTAAAGTTTAGGACGGGGATTTTTTATATAATTAAGAAATTCTAAAATTTCTTGATTTGGATAAAATAATAATTATGGAAATTATTACAGAAAATACTTAGGAGGTAAAGCATGAGCGTTTACAATTTTAAAAAGATTGAAGACAAGTGGCAAAAAACATGGGTAGAAAATAATCAATATAAAACTGACACAACAGATTCTTCAAAACCAAATTACTATACTTTAGAGATGTTCCCTTACCCATCTGGAAATATACATATGGGACATGTTAGAAACTACTCTATAGGTGACGTAGTCGCTAGATTCAAGAAAATGGAAGGGTACAATGTACTTCATCCAATGGGGTGGGATTCATTTGGTTTACCAGCTGAAAATGCTGCTATAAAACATGGAGTACATCCACATAAATGGACTATGGCGAACATAGAAGACATGAAAGGTCAATTAAAATTATTAGGATTAAGTTATGACTGGGAAAGAGAAGTAGCGACTTCTACTCCAGAATACTATAGATTTACACAAGAAATATTCTTAAAATTCTTAGAAGCAGGTCTTGCTTATAAGAAAAAATCTTTCGTTAACTGGTGTCCGTCTTGTGAGACAGTTCTTGCTAATGAGCAAGTTGTTGGAGGACTTTGCGATAGATGCGATAGCGTAGTTGTAAAAAAAGACTTAGAACAATGGTACTTTAAAACTACTGCATTTGCTGAAGAATTATTAAATGACTTAGATACTTTAGATGGATGGCCAGAAAAAGTTAAAACAATGCAAAGAAACTGGATTGGAAAATCTAATGGTGCTGAGTTAGTATTTGATATAGATGGAACTGATAAATCTATGACTGTTTATACTACTAGACCAGATACTACATATGGTGTTACTTTCATGGTTTTAGCTCCAGAAAGTGAATTAGTTCAAGAATTAGTTGTAGGAACTGAATATGAAGCTGATGTTAATGCTTTCATAGCCAAAATGCACACTAAGACAGAAATAGAAAGAACTGCTTCTGATGTAGAAAAAGAAGGTATGTTCATAGGTAAATATGTTATAAATCCAGTAAACGGTAAGAAGATACCAGTTTGGATAGCAAACTACGTATTAGCTGATTATGGTACTGGTGCAATAATGGCAGTTCCAGCGCATGATGATAGAGATAAGGAATTTGCTGAAAAATACAATTTAGATATAATACCTGTTATAGATGAACATAATAAAATGATAAATTCAGAAGAATTCGATGGAATGGATGCTTCAGAAGCTTTTGAAAAAATAGTTGAAAAACTTGCTAAAGACAACAGAGGTAAGAAGAGTACTAACTATAGATTAAGAGACTGGTTATTATCTAGACAAAGATACTGGGGATGCCCAATACCAGTTGTTTACTGTAATGATTGTGGAATAGTACCAGTAGATAAAAAAGATTTACCAGTATTACTTCCTACAGATGTTGAATTCACAGGAAAAGGAGAATCTCCACTTACTACGTCTAAAGAATTCGCAACTACTTCTTGTCCATGTTGTGGAAAAGAAGCTAGAAGAGAAGTTGATACTATGGATACATTTGTAGATTCATCTTGGTATTTCTTAAGATATATAGATCCTAAAAATACTGAAGAACCATTTAGTAAGGAATTAGTAAATAAATGGATGCCGGTAGATCAATATATAGGTGGGGTAGAACATGCTATAATGCATTTACTTTATGCTAGATTCTTTGTTAAAGCATTCAAATCAATGGGTATGTTAGACTTTGATGAACCATTTAAAAACTTACTTACTCAAGGTATGGTTTTAATGGATGGAAGTAAAATGAGTAAATCTAAAGGTAACACTGTATCACCAATAGAAATAATAAATAAATATGGTGCAGATACAGCTAGATTATTCGTATTATTCGCAGCTCCACCAGAAAGAGATTTAGACTGGTCAGAACAAGGTGTTGAAGGATGCTTCAGATTCTTAAACAGAGTTTATAGATTAGTTGATGAATTAGCTGAAATAGCTAATTCAAATGCAGAAGTTAAAGCTGTAACTAAAGAAGATAAAGCAATGAGACTTGTAATACATTCAACACTTAAGAAAGTTACTGCTGATTTAAGTGAAAAATTTGGATTTAATACTGCAATAGCGGCATTAATGGAATTAATAAATGAAATGTACAAATATAAAGAATTAGATACTAGAAATGATGGAATAATCAGAGAAGGTATTGAGACAATAGTAACTATACTTGCACCATTTACTCCTCACTTAGGTGAAGAATTATGGACTATGATAGGTAAAGAAGGTAGCGTATTTGACATAAGCTGGCCTAAATACGATGAAAAAGCTTTAGTTCAAGATGAAGTAGAAGTAATAGTTCAAGTTAATGGGAAATTAAGAGCAAAAGTAGCTATGGATGCTAACATATCAAGAGAAGATATGGAAAAAATGGCTTTAGAAGATGCAAAAGTTAAAGCTGCAATAGAAGGAAAAAATGTAGTAAAAGTTATTGCTGTTCCTAAAAAATTAGTAAATATAGTTGTTAAATAAAATTTACTTTATATTATATAGACTTATAAGAAGAAATAGAGCTAAAAATAAATCATTAGCTCTATTTTTCTTTATTAAACAAAATAATTATAAAAATAATATATACAATTCTTTTTATGGGTAGTATAATAGTAGAGGAAAATGTTTTTAATCATTATATTTTTTAGGAGGTAAAAAACATGAAACATCAAGTTATACATACTAACAATGCACCAGCTGCAATAGGACCATACTCTCAAGCAGTTAAAGCTGGAAATTTATTATTCGTATCAGGACAAGTTCCTTTTGTACCAGAAACAATGGAAATAGTTGAAGGAGATGTTCAAGCTCAAACTAGACAATCATTAACAAATGTACAAAATATATTAAAAGAAGCTGGAGCTGACTTCTCAGATGTAGTTAAAACTACAGTATTCATAAAAGATATGAATGAATTTGCTCAAATAAATGAAATATATGCTGAATTCTTCGGTGAAAACAAACCAGCTAGAGCTTGTGTTGAAGTTGCTAGATTACCAAAAGACGTTAAAGTTGAAATAGAAGTAATAGCAGTTGTTGAATAATAAAAAATATAACATAAATTTAACAAAAATGACCATCACAGATGGTCATTTTTTATTTATAATTAATACTATATAAAAGCATTAGTTTGTTAAGAGATATGAAAAAGGAGATGGGGGTATGGAAACATCCATTCATGCAATAGCATGTAATAAGTTATTGATTTTATTTGCCACTATAGCAATTACTGGGATTATATGCAGTAAAGGGAGTGAGTTAATAAATATACCAGACGTAGTGCTGTTTTTAATAGTAGGTATTTTATTGGGACCATCAGTTCTTAAAGTTATTGATATTTCTCAATTTCAATTGGAAAATCAATTGATATTAACATTTGGATCTGCATTTATTTTATATTTAGGTGGAAAAGAAGTAAGTTTGAAGGTGCTGAAAAACGTTAAAATATCAGTATTTCTTTTATCGACCTTAGGGGTAGTAATATCATCCTTTTTTATGGCTAAAATTGTAGGGTTTAATTTTCAAATTGGCTTTATGACATGCCTTTTGGCAGGATCAATAATCGCATCTACAGATCCAGCAACAATTGTACCAATATTTAATCAAGTTAAAATAGATAAAAAAGTTAAACAAACTGTAATTAGCGAATCAGCGCTAAATGATGCCACAGGAGCTATAATGACAGTTGCCATATTGTCTATAATTATGGGTGGACATTTTTCTATGGAAGAAAATATATACAATCTTTGTATTATGGTTATCGTTGGAGTAATTGTAGGTTTAATTACAGGATTAGTTTTATTATTTTTAGTTAATGATAGCCCAAAAGGGATATTTAAAGATTATACACCTATAATATCAATCTTATCAGTAATAATAGCATATGAACTTTCTACTTACTTAGGTGGAAGTGGATATATGTCATGTTTTATAGTAGGTTTGGTTACAGGTAATAAACAGAATTTTAAAATGTGGCTTAGCCAAAAGCATTATGATGCTGATTGTAACGTGGTAGAAACTGTAGGTACAATTTGTAGAATGTGTATATTTATAATCTTAGGTAGCCAAGTTCAACTTAGTGAATTATTTAAATATTTTATACCTTCACTATTATCTGTTTTAGGGTTGATATTTATAGTAAGACCTGTATGTGTGCTAGCTTGTACATTGGTAGACAGAAAGGCTAAGTGGAATAAAAAGCAAATATTATTTATGATGTGGGTAAGAGAGACGGGAGTTATACCAGCAGCTCTTTGTGGAATAATTACGTCAATGAAAGTTCCGGGGAGTGAAATAATATCATCTATAGTATTTATGACTATATTAATTACACTTATATTACAAGGAAGTACAACGAAATTATTAGCTAAAAAGCTAGGTTTATTAGAGCTAGAAGTTGTTACAAATGAAGATGAAATAACAAATTAAGCTTAATAAAAATATAGTATAAATTATTTT
>NZ_JANKBY010000265.1:0-5275 GCF_024621905.1 Terrisporobacter muris | reverse complement strand
TCATACATTTGTTTTTATTTTTCATATGATAATCCATAAGTTTTCCTCCATTTAATCTTCACATATTTACCCCATATTTTTATATTTATTCCATATTTATTTATACAATCCTTTAATTATTATTTTTTTTCCAAAAAAATTACTCCCTACTTTAAAATAGTGAGTAATTCTCATTAATTTACTTATTTTTAAGTTTTTCTTCTATCATTTGTTTTGCTACTTGAGGATTTGCTTTTCCTTTTGAAGCTTTCATTACTTGACCCATTAAGAATCCTACTGCTTTAATTTTTCCAGCTTTAAAATCTTCTATTGACTTAGGATTATTATTTAAAACTTCATCAACAAGTTTTTCTATTTCATCAGAACAACTAATTTGAGATAATCCTTTTTCTTCAATAATTTCTAAAACAGGCCTATTACTTTCAAACATTTCTTTGAATACTTCTTTTCCTGCTGTATTACTTATTTTACCTTCTTCAATTATTTTAAATAAGTCAACTAAGTTTTTAGGTGAAATTTTTATATATTCTGGTTCCATATTATTAGCATTTAATAAACGAAGTAAGTCACCTAAAATGTAGTTAGAAGCTGTTTTAGGATTTCCACCTTCCTTTACAATTTCTTCGTAAAATCCAGCTAAAACCTTACTTCCTATTATTATAGAAGCCTCTTTTTCGTTTATTCCGTACTCTTTTACAAATCTAGCTCTTTTTTCTATTGGCATTTCAGGCAATGATTTTTCTATAGTATCAACTTTTTCCTGCGGTATTATTATAGGTGTCAAATCTGGTTCTGGAAAATATCTATAGTCATGAGCTTCTTCTTTCGAACGCATTGATAAAGTTTTACCTTTTCCAGCATCCCATCTTCTAGTTTCTTGTTTTATTTTATATTCTTCTTTATATTGATATAATTCTTTTTGTCTTTTTTCTTCTTTTTCCAAAGCTTTTTGAACTTCTCTAAAAGAGTTTATATTTTTTATTTCTACTTTTGTTCCGTATTCTTCCTGTCCATAGGTTCTTATGGATATATTTGCATCGCATCTTATGGAACCTTGTTCCATACGGCAATCTGATATTTCAGCATATTCAAGTATTCCCTTTAACTCTCTCATAAATGCTGCTGCTTCTCCAGGTGATCTCAAATCTGGTTCTGTAACAATTTCAACAAGTGGTACTCCAGCTCTATTGTAATCTATAAGAGATACTGGTTCATCTTCCAAATGGACAAGTTTTCCTGCATCTTCTTCTATATGTATTCTGCTAATTCTAACAGATACTTCTTTTCCTTCGTAAGTAAAATTCACCATACCATTTACACACATAGGTAAATCATATTGTGATGTTTGATAGTTTTTAGTTAAGTCTGGATAAAAATAGTTTTTTCTATCCATTTTATTATAATTATTTATTGTACAGTTTACTGCTCTTCCAGCTTTTATTGCTAAATTAACAACTTCTTCATTTAAAACTGGTAGAGTTCCTGGTATTCCCAGGCATATGGGACATGTATTTTCATTTGGTTTAGCTCCAAATTCTGTGGAACAAGAACAAAATATTTTAGTATTTGTTTTTAGTTCTGCATGTATTTCCAAACCAATAACAGTTTCTAGTAACATAAATTACACCTCTCTTTCAAAGTTTAGATTTAGTTTTTTCTCTAATGCATAAGCAACTTTATAAATTTTATCTTCCGTAAATACATCTCCTATCAATTGAAGTCCTATAGGAAGACCTTCACTACTTTTGCCTCCTGGCATAGATAGTGCTGGCACTGTTGCCAAGTTAATATTTATAGTATAAATATCAGCTAAATACATAGCTGTTGGATCTTCACATCTTTCTCCTATTTTAAAAGGAAGTATTGGGGATACTGGTCCAATAATAATATCGTATTTCTTAAATGCTTCTTTAAAGTCATGTTTTAATTTAGCTCTAAATTTTTGTGCTTTGTTGTAGTAAGCATCATAATATCCTGAAGATAATGCATAAGTTCCAAGCATTATACGTCTTTTTACTTCTTTTCCAAATCCTTCACTTCTACTCTTTTCTACTAGTTCTTCCACAGAATCATAGTCTTTTGTTCTATATCCATATCTTATGGAATCAAATCTTGCTAAATTAGAGCTTGCCTCTGCTGAAGATATTATATAATAAGGAGCAAGCCCATCTTTTGTAACAGGTAGTGAAAATTCTTCTACTTCTGCTCCAAGCTCTCTTAGAACTTCTATATCTTTAAATATAGCTTCTTTTATTTCTTCATCTAATCCTTCTTCTTCAATAAACTCTACAGGAATACCTATTTTCATTCCTTTTATTCCAGAGTCAATCCCTTCAGTATAGTCTTTTACTTCAAGATTTTTAGCACTAGTTCCATCTAAATCATCTTCTCCTGCCAATATATTTAATAAATAAGCATTATCTTCCACAGTCATAGAAAATGGACCTACTTGGTCAAGAGATGAACCAAAAGCAATTAGTCCAAATCTAGATACTAAGCCATAAGTTGGCTTCATACCAATAATCCCACAAAATGATGCTGGCTGTCTTATAGATCCACCTGTATCAGATCCTAAAGCTAGTGGAACCATATTAGCCCCTACAGCTGCTGCTGATCCTCCAGATGATCCTCCAGGAACTCTAGACTTATCTATTGGATTTTTTGTAATTTTAAAAGCTGAATTTTCTGTTGAAGATCCCATAGCAAATTCATCTAAATTTGTTTTTCCTATTAATATAGCATCTTCTTCTTGTAATTTTTTTATAACTGTTGCATCATAAGGAGGAATAAAATCTTCTAACATTTTAGATGCACAAGTTGTTGCTACTCCATTTGTACAAAGATTGTCTTTTATAGCAATAGGAATGCCTGATAGTTTGCCCACATTTTCTCCTTTAGCAATTTTTTCATCCAATTCTTTAGCTTTTTTCAAAGCTTTTTCTTCTTGTAATGATATAAATGCATTTATACTTTCTTCTTTTTCTTTTATATTTTTAATATAATAACTTACAACTTCTTCGCAGGAAATTTCTTTATTTTGTATTTTATTTACTAGTTCTTTTATACTATAATTTTTCATTTAAGCATCCTCCTACTCAATGATTTTAGGAACTTCTATGAAAGTTTCTCTCATTTTTTTAGAATTTCTATATAAATCATCTATATCACATTTTTTACATATGTCTTTTCTAACTACTGCAACTTTTGCTTTTTCAATTTCTACACCTTCCAAATGTAGTTTATCTAAAGTTTTAAATTGTTCTAAAATATTTTCAAATTCACCTGCAAATACTGTAGCTTCTTCTTCACTAAATTGAAGTTTAGCTAACTTTGCAATATACTTAACATCTTCTTTCGTAATTGCCATTTTTTTCACCCTTCCTTTAATTTTTATTATTTATGGAGTTAATCTCTTCATATCTCTTGGTATAAGAGTCGCCTCCCTAATATTTGTAAGTTTTAATATTTTCATAGTAAGTCTCTCAAGTCCTATGGCAAATCCTCCATGTGGAGGCATACCATATTTAAATGTTTCTAAATAAAAATCAAATTCCTCTGGATTTAATCCAAATTTAATTATATTCTCTTTTAACATTTCATAATCATTAATCCTTTGACCACCTGTAGTTATTTCCAAACCATCATATATTAAATCAAAACTTTTAGTTAATTCTTTATTTTCATCATCTGTCATCGTATACATAGGTCTTTTGCTAACAGGATATTTAGTTAAAAATACAAAATCACAATTGTATTTTTCTTTAACATATTTAGAAATCAATACTTCACCTTCTGCATCTATATTTCCAATTGGAGATTTCTTATTGTATTTATCTAGTAATATTGCATGAGCTTCCTGTAAAGTTATTCTTGGAATAAACACCTCATTAGGTAAGTCTATTTTATACATTTCAAGCTCTTTTTTGCAAACTTTATTTAAATGATTAAATAAATAGTTTATAAAACCTTCTTCTAAGTCCATTAATTCAAATTCATCTTTAATAAATCCCATTTCGACATCTAAACTAACGTATTCATTTAAATGTCTCCATGTATTATGAAGCTCTGCTCTATAAGCATGACCTATCTCAAAAACTCTTTCAAATCCAGCTCCTACCATCATTTGTTTATAAAACTGAGGTGATTGTGCTAAAAAAGACCTTCTATCAAAGTAATTTATAGTAAACATTTCTGATCCACCTTCTGTTGATGAATCTATAATTTTTGCTGTATGAATTTGTTCAAAATTTCTTTCTTTTAAATAATCTCTAAAAGCTGTTTCAATTTCACTTTGTATTTTAAATATGGCTCTTATCTCAGGTCTTCTAAGAGCAATTGTTCTATGATCTAATTGAGTTTCCAATGCTGCCTTATTTTTAAAACTGTTAATTTCAAATGGAAGTTTATCATAGTAAGTACTTCCTAAAATCTCAAATTTTTCAACTAATACTTCTATTTTACCAGGTGCTTTTTCATTGCTACATAATTTTCCCACAACTTCTACAGCATTTTCCAATCTCAAATCTTCAATTTGTTCTTTTTCACAAACTAGCTGAATTACTCCAGACTTATCCCTTAATTTTATAAATACTACATGGCTTAAATCAGTTATTTTGTGTACCCAACCCCTAAGTAATACTTTTTGATTTATACAATCATTTAATTCATTTATAAATATTCTTTCCAAACCTTTATCTTTTCCCTTGTCATAAAATGCTCTTTCTAACTGTGCCATTTTCTTCAATCCTTTCTTTTATTATTTTTATACATTAAATCTTCGATCTGCTTGTATCGTCATAGAGCTGAAAATTAGCTCTGTTGCTCTCTTAATAAATTTGATTTTATATCTTTTATCAATATGTTATATAAAAGATATAATTTTTTACAATTAAAAAACGTCCCTATACAAAAGTATAGGGACGTGATATTTACGCGGTACCACCCTAGTTGACTATTTTTAGTCCACCTTAATTACGTACAGAATTAATTTTCGATACGTTTCCTAGATAACGGTAGGATTCCGTTTAGGCCTACTCTTTAATATAAATTTCGGCTAACCACTCCAAAGTGTTCTTCAACTAAAGTATCATACAAAGCTTCCACCATCCTTTGTTCTCTATAAATCAACATATAGTCTACTCTCTTTTTCATCGTATTTTCTATATATTTTTAATATTGTAAATTAACTTCTAAATAAAAGCAACAACTTTTTATTATGTTTCTAATTATATTTTGAACTTAAATATTATAATATTTATTTACTATTCAAAAGTAT
>NZ_JANKBY010000264.1:0-5307 GCF_024621905.1 Terrisporobacter muris | reverse complement strand
TAATAAAGTATATAAGTTTTTAAGCAAAATGGATATAAAATAAAATAATAACTAAAAAAGCTGTGAGATATAATAAAAAACATATCTCACAGCTTTTTTGCAACACAGTTGACTAAATCACCAGTAAAATAATTTCAGAGCAAGTACTTAAAAATCATCTCTTAACTAGAATAAAAACTCAACCATGGTAGATACACCATATTCTTTACAAATAGATTTAATACCTTCACTAATTTCATCTCGAGAGTAATCATTTTTCTCCAAATAATCATCACCAAAATCATTAAGGTATAAATAGAAAGATATGGCCATTTCAAACTGTCTCATATCAGAAGTATTTATCTCATCAAATAACATATCTTCAGCCTCATTAATTTTGCCACTATTCACAAGTTCCAATAACTTTACATATAGAAAATCTACCTTTGAATATTCATTATTCTCAGGAAGTTCATATTCTATATCATTTTTACCAAGTACTATAAAAGCTATAGACTTTGCTAAATCATTAATCATTCTCAAAATAAAATCTTTATCTAGTTTCATGAATTTCACTCCTAATTTAATATGTATAAGTATTATTGTTCCAACTTTAACTAAAATTGTATCACAATAAATAAATTCATTCAAATTTAAAGAAAATTAAATAATATGTGGTAAAAATTGATAAATGTAATTTGAGAATACTATATCTAAATATAAGAAAAAATAAAATTAAATAAAAATTAAGGAGAAAACTATGAGAGTAAGATTAGGATATGTGGCAATAGCACTAAATTTAAAAAATGTTACGTCCTCAAGTACAGTGACTTTTGCTAATTACAATAAATTAAAAAGTGAAGAAGAAAGGTTGAGAAAACTAAAAAAAGTTACATTTTCTAATTTAGAGGACTTAGAAACTATTTTAAAATACAACATAGAAAACAATATTCATTTTTATAGATTAACTTCAAAATTAATACCTTTAACAACTCATCCAGAAGTAGTATGGGCATATGAAAAGTATTTTAGTAAGGAACTAAATAGAATAGGAAGGATAATTAAAGATTCTAATATGAGACTAGATGCTCACCCAGATCAATTTAATGTGATAAATAGTGTTAAAGAAAAGGTGGTAGAAGATACCATAAGAAACCTTAACCATGCAGTAGATCTATTTGAACTTATGAATTATGATGAGGGTAAGTTAGTAATTCATACAGGTAGTTCTGTAGGAGGAAAGGAAGATAGTATACTTAGATTTATTTCAAACTATAAAACTTTCCCAAGTAGGATAAAAGAAAGGTTAATACTAGAAAATGACGATAAGGTTTTTACGGCTAAAGATGTACTTAGAGTCTGCGAAGAAATACAAGTTCCCATGGTTGTAGATATACATCATCACAATTGTAAAAATGATGGGGAGAATATGAGAGATTTACTTCCGCATATATTTTCCACATGGGATAAGGAAATACTGCCACCTAAGATTCATTTTTCCAGTCCGAGGGAAGGCAATCTAGATAGAAAACATGCTGATTATATAGATGTTAATGATTTTGCAAGTTTCTTAGATTTAGCAAAAGAAAGTGTAAATATAGATTTTGATGTAATGATAGAAGCTAAGAAGAAAGATCAAGCCCTTTTTAAGCTAATTAAAGATTTGAATAAAATAAATTATGATTGTAAATTTATAGATAACAGTACTATAGAAATATAATAAAAATTCCTAGTAGGATATAATATAAATACATTATAAAAACAGAAAAACCGTAAAACACTACCTATAAAGATATTACTCTTTTTGTAGGTAGTGTTTTAAATATAAAATTAATTTAAAAGCCAAGGCTTTTAAAAATTCCTTTCGCTCAAGCCACTGCGTGGTCGCTCCAGTCATAGCGTCAACGAGATGCCTTTGCTCACGCTTCAGGCAACTCCGTTACTAAAAAATCCTATTAAGGTTGTAGCATTCATCTTCCATTAAGTTTTCAAAAACCATTTTTATTTTCTCAATTTCTTGAAGGGTTATCATTTTTTCTTCTAAATATATACTTTGTTCAAGAATTTCCAATGATGCAAATATTTCATTAAAATAACCATGATTTATTAATTTGTACCATACATTCTTTTCTTCCTCTAATTTCATTTTAGTATCCTTTAAAATATAAGAAGCTTGCTCCCATTTATCTTCTTTTATATTTTCTTCTAAAACGTTGATTTCATTTATATAATTATATGAAAAATCATTTATTTTTTGATGATTAAATAATCCTACTATGATAAAGATTATGGTCCATGTAATCACAAAAAAAGAAGATTTCATAAAGCAACACCTCACTCATATTTTTTTTGAATAAATATTTTGTCATATTCATCTAACACACAAATAAGCACATCTTTTAAATTATCTATGTGATGAGATTTTAGAATGTTCAATAACCATGTTTCATCTTCGTTGATTAGTTTCAAATTATTTTTAATGATCTTACCATCTTGTATCAATGATATAGGAAGATGGTTATATTCTCTACTTGGAGTGGTGTTGTAAGTTGTTGTTGGAACAACACTTAAACCACCGTCTGTTTCTAATAAAGCGTATTGAACATATTTGATATTAAAATATCCTTGAATACGAAGTTGTTCTAAAAGTTCATCAATAGTTATTTTTTCTTTTCTCAGGATATTGTAATCTATTTTGCCTTTGTTAATTAGAATAGATGGTTTTCCAGATACAATTCTACTTACTAATCTTGCTTTAATTCCTAAGATAGAAATTAATGTTTGCATAAATACTAACCCTGTTAGGGCAGCTATTCCGTATATCATGGGAATATCATTGTTCTCCATGGGTGTGGAAGCTACTTCAGCTATCAGTAAAGTTATAACTAAATCAAAACAATTCATCTCAGCTATTTCACCTTTACCCATAATTCTTAATGAAATTAATACGGCAATATATAGTATTATACTTCTAATAAATACTACTAACATGTTTTCTCCCTCCTTGAGCAATATCATAATTTAGTATTTCTAAATTTTAATCCTTTATGTATAATTTATATATACAGAATAAAATCTTGTTTTAAAAGGGGGACAAAATGGTAGAAAGTATTAATATAAAAGAAACTGTTGAAGATGCAAAATATATATTTAATAATGGATTTGCATGTTCAGAATCTGTTATTTATGCAATTCGTAAAAACTTTCAATTAGATTTGCCTGATGATGTAATAGCTATGTCATCTGGATTTCCTTGGGGATTAGGTAGAGCCTATTGTATATGTGGAGCATTGGCTGGTGGAACTATGTGTCTGGGGTATTTCTTTGGAAGAAGAGAACCTGGTGATCCAAAGATTAATAGATGTTTTGACTTAACAAAAGAATTTAGTGATGAGTTTGTAAAATTTGCAGGTTATCAGTGTTGTGGTAAAATAACAGATGGTCTTGATAGAGAACATAATGGTCATAAGGAAAAATGTACACAGGTAGTTGCTCATGCTACAGAAACTGTATGTAGAATTGTTTGTAGGAATCTGGGTATAGAAGTTATAGAAAATTAGATAAGGCAGCTTTACGAAGAGGAATATATAAATAATTTAGAATCGGATTACATAATGATTAAAAAATAGTAAATTAGGCAAAAAATATAATTAAAGCACCAGGATATATATCCTGGTGCTTTTTACTAGTATTTTTAACAAAATTTATGATATAATTAAATTTGCATTATTTACTAAGGAGGAAGACAAATGGGAAAAAGAAAACAAGTTCAAGTTCCTGTAGAAAAGATAGAAGAGCAAAATAGATTTATTGAAGCAATAGCTGAGAAAAATTCTAGATATTTTGCTATAAATAAAAGAAAACCTAAATACATGATCCAAACTTTTGGATGTCAAATGAATGAACATGATTCAGAAAATTTAGCAGGGATGTTAGATGCTATGGGTTATGAAGCTACACTTATGACAAATGATTGTGATTTAATAATATATAATACTTGTGCAGTAAGAGAAAATGCTGAACTTAAAGTTTATGGTAACTTAGGTCACTTAAAATTAGCTAAAAGAAAAAATCCAGACTTAAAAATAGCTGTATGTGGATGTATGATGCAACAGCCTCATGTTGTTAAAGAAATAAAATCAAAGTACAAACATGTTGATTTAGTATTTGGGACACATAATTTATATAAATTCCCAGAGCTTTTAACAAATACTATGGATAGTGATTCTATATTAGTTGATGTTTGGGATGTGGATGGAGAAGTAGTAGAAGGTCTTAGAAGTAGTAGAAAATTTGAGCTTAAAGCCTTCGTAAACATAATGTATGGATGTAATAATTTCTGTACTTACTGTATAGTTCCATATACAAGAGGTAGAGAAAGATCTAGAACTCCAGAAGATATAATAAATGAAATAAAAGAATTAGCAGCTAATGGTACTAAAGAAATAACTTTACTTGGTCAAAATGTTGATTCATATGGAAAAACTTTAGAAGAAGATATAACATTTGCTCAGTTACTTAGAATGGTAAATGAAGTAGAAGGATTAGAGAGAATAAGATTTATGACTTCTCATCCAAAAGATATATCTGACGAAGTTATATATGCTATGAGAGATTGTGATAAAGTATGTGAATTCCTACACTTACCAGTACAATGTGGTTCTACAAGTCTTCTTAAAAAAATGAACAGACATTACTCTAAAGAAGATTATTTAAGAATAATAGAAAAAGCTAAAGCTGAAATACCAGGAATTGCATTTTCTACTGACTTAATGATAGGATTCCCAGGAGAGACAGAAGAAGATTTATTAGATACTATAGATGTAGTCGAAAAAGTTAAATACGACAACGCATTTACTTTTATATATTCTAAGAGAGAAGGAACTCCAGCCGCTAAGATGGAAGACCAAATTCCAGAAGATGTTAAACATGAAAGATTTAACAGAGTATTAGCTAAAGTAAATGAAATACTTGCAGGTTTAAATGCTCAGTATGTTGGAAAAACTGTTGAAGTTTTAATAGAAGGAAAAAGTAAAACTGATGAAAGTAAATTTACTGGAAGAACTAGACAAAATAAACTTGTTAACTTCACAGTGAAAAATCCAGAAGCAGATTTACTTGGAAAATTAATGAACGTAAAAATTACAGAAGCTACAACATTCTCGCTAGTTGGTGAGGAAGTTTAATAATGATAAAAGGTGTGAAATTAAATTTCACACCTTTTTTGTTGAGCAAGGACGTGTATTAAAGTGGTAACTAGGATATATCGCTGACGATATGAAATGTTTCGTCGCACGTCGCTTGAGCCAAGTGAATTTTAAGCTTCTT
>NZ_JANKBY010000263.1:0-5320 GCF_024621905.1 Terrisporobacter muris | reverse complement strand
CTTATACCACTATGTTTCTTATTTTTTATAATTAATTAAATGTAAGTCTTCGTAGAAACAATAAGTACACAGGAAGCCTACAACATACTTTCGTATAAATAAAAAAGAACTCTAATTACTAGAGTTCTTCATCTACAATTCTCTTATATTTTATATAACTTACTTATGTTTTTATCTATAATTCTACTTTCCATAATCCATGAAGATTACAATAAGCATATGCTTCTAATACTTTATCATCTTCATTTAAAGTAAATTCTATAATTGGATCACTATCTATCTCTAAATGTTTACGTTGCACACCTTGTGTAGTTAACAGATATATCCAACTTATATGATGCTCTTGTATCATAGGATGTAATGTGCTTCCAACTTGTACTTTTACTTTGTTTTCATTTATATTTAATACTGGTATATGTTTTTCTACTGAAGCTTCTGTTGTATTTGCCACTAGCTCATTCATGGTTTTACCACAACATACTACTTTAGGTCCTTTATGGTCTATCATTTCTATTAAATTTCCACAAATACTGCATATAAAAAATTTTTTTGAATTGTTCATTCTATAACCTCCTCCATATTAAATCCTCAACCATTAATAATTGTGATTATTTTATCCCCTCCAGATTGTAACCTCCTAGATAATAATACAAGTATAATTTATTATATACTCTTAATTTTATCTTATATATAATTATGGCTACTGTCAATCTCACTCATTCTATCTACCTACTTTCCAGATAATCATTCAAAAGTTGATTACTTATAGTAAGCATACCAATGCACTGTTTCTACTAACTTATAAATCAAATGAAACAAATAAAACCTTTTTATAATACCTGTTGTTATATTTGTTAATTTTACTCATAAGACTTTCTATTACTCTAAAAACAAAAAAGTTGCTATGATTATTTAGCAACTTTTAAATAATTTTAAAACTTATTTAATATTTTGACTTTATACTAAGCTTTGTATCTTCATCAATTATATTCCTCATTAATTTAAGTTTTCCATTATCTTCAAAATATTGTAATCCATATTGCAAATTGAATTCATAATCAAAATCATCAGGATTTTTCCCTTGATTGTGTTGAACTATAGTTTCAAGTTTATCCATAGCTTTTACAAGATTAGCTTCTTTTGTAGAACACTCATTATATTCTTTCCATAAATCATATATTTTTCCACCCAAACTTTCTGGTAGTGTTGTTAACATTCTTCTCATGGCTTTTTCTTCCATATGTGATTTATTATCATCTGAACTTTGAAGTTTTGCTGATATATCACCATCATAAAGTTCACCCAAATCATGAACTAAGCTCATCTTTATTGCTTTATTAATATCAACATCTTTAAAGTCCTCTTCTAAGACCATTAACAACATTGCTAATCTCCAAGAATGCTCTGCTGTAGATTCTCTACGACCGGTTTTTGTCCAAGCAGTTCTTGTTACTGATTTTAATCCCTCTATTTCTTTTATAAATTCAATTGTTTGATTAATTTTATTCATAACTACTCTCCTGTATATATATGTTAATTATACTTTATCATACTAATATTATTAAGTTACATGACATATGTCATTCATACATATACATTATAAAATTTATCTAACTCTAAATCCACCATAAAAAATAAAGAAATAATATTTGATATAATGCAATGAGTAAGTACGCTTAGTTAAAAAATAAACTACCTGATTTATGACAAGTAGTTTATTTTAATACTTATTTTATAGCGGGGTTTTATATATTAATTTGTATCTATTAAGCTATGTGTTCTTTATTGCTTTCAGATTTTACTTTTCTTACTTTATTAAAGAATAAAACTGCTAAAATTAAACCTGCAACTAAACCTATTCCATTACCTACTTCTGGTGATAATTTAAATCCTTCTGGTGCTTGCATTATATAGCTAAATGTTACTACTGTCATAAATATTGCTGGTATAGCAGTTATAAAGTAATTTTTATTAGATTTAAGTAAGAACATTGAGCCTGTCCATAACATTATCATTGCTAATGTTTGGTTTGACCATGCAAAATATCTCCATATAATATTGAAATCTATAAATGTAAGAGCTATACCTACTGCAAATAAAGGTATTGCTATCATAAATCTATTTTTCATTGACTCTTGTTTTATACTAAATGAATCAGCTATTGTAAGTCTTGCACTTCTAAAAGCTGTATCCCCAGAAGTTATTGGACATGCTACAACTCCTAGTATTGCAAGGGCTGCACCTACTGGTCCAAGTAGTTCCACTGACATTTGTTGAACACCAACTGCTGGAGTTGATCCATATAACGCTTGTAATTGTGGTTCACCATGGAAGAATGCCATAGCTGCTGCTGCCCATATTAATGCTATTATACCTTCTGCTACCATTGAACCATAAAATACTGGTCTTATTTCCCTTTCATGCTCAACACATCTAGCCATTAAAGGTGATTGTGTAGCATGGAAACCTGATATTGCACCACAAGCTATTGTTATAAATAAATATGGGAATATTGATTTTCCATCTGGGTGGAAGTTTGTTAATGTTAACTCTGGTATAGAATAACCTTTTACAAATAATCCTCCAGCTATGCCAACTGCCATTAGTATAAGCGCTGCACCAAATAGAGGATAAATTTTACCTATTACTTTATCTATAGGTAATACTGTAGCAATTATATAATAAGCAAATATTACTACTACCCAAATTTGTGTATCTACTTTAGTTAAACTATTTAATAATCCTGCTGGTCCTGTTACAAATACAACTCCTACAAGAACTAATAAAACTACACTAAATACTACCATAATTTTTCTTGCATTTTCGCCTAGATATATACCAACAAGCTCTGATGCTGATACACCTTTGTTTTTAAGTGATAAATAACCTGATAAAAAGTCATGAACACCACCTGCAAATATTGTTCCAAATACTATCCATAAAAATGCTGAAGGTCCAAACAATGCTCCTTGTATTGCACCGAATATTGGACCAAGTCCAGCTATGTTTAAAAATTGAATAAGAAAGATTTTCTTCCAGTTCATTGGAACGTAGTCAACTCCATCTTCTAAAGCTAATGCTGGAGTTTGTAATGAATCGTCGATTCCAAATGTTCTTTCTACAAATCTTCCGTATAAGAAATAACCTAAGATTAAAATAACTATTGCACTAAAAAAAGTAATCATAATTCCTTCCCCCTTATATATTTTTTATAGAGACTTGTTTATATTTATTTATATTTATAAGTTCTTTATCCCTACACCAATATGATAGTCTTCTTATTCAGGAAAATGATTTCTTATGTACGAAAGGTCATAATCTATACATGAGTTGCATTTATATATTCATAAGTTGCCTAAATAACTTAACTCTACTCCTACTTACTGTTATCTCGTATTTTCCTTTGTTTAGTTTTAAAATATACGTATTATTAAACCAAGGTATTATTTCTTCTATTTTTTCTAAATTTACTAAATAAGATCTATGACTTCTAAAAAAAATATTATAGTTTATTGTTTTCTCTACTTCTGATATACCTTCTCTAATTTCATATTCTTCATCTTTAGTAAAAATATGAGTATATCTTTCCCTTGCTTCACAATAATAAATATCATTCACATCGACAATATGTATTTTATCATCTTTCCAAAGGCTTATTTTATTTCTCATCTTTTGGTACTCTGCTTTATCTTCATTATTTTTTTTATCAGAAGTATCTTTTAATCTATGTAGCATAGAAATAATTCTTTCATCTGAGTATGGCTTTAAAATATAGTCAAAGATTTCTAAATTAAATGCTTCCACAGCATAATCATCGTAAGCAGTTATAAAAATTATTTTAGGTCTTTTTTCAAATTTATCTATTGTTTTTGCTAAAAGCATTCCATCTAATTTAGGAATGTTAATATCTAAAAATATAGCATCTAATGTATTTTCTTGTATAAAATTAAGTACATCTAAACCATTATCAAATTCACCTATAATGTCCATATCTGTATAATTTTCTATAAAATATCTTAATTCTTTTCTTGCTGGATATTCATCATCAACTATAATAACTTTCATATTTTACCTCCCCACATAAAATTCAATTAAAGTTCCATTGTCTAATTTTTTTATATCTAATCCCTTATAATAATATAGTTTTAATCTTAAATGCACATTATAAAGTCCTATTTTATTTTCAGGCATATTCCCCAAATATAAATCCTCTATGATTTTTTCATCTATTCCCACACCATCATCTCTGACAGATACTTTAACCCTATCCCCCAAATCTTTAATTGAAACAATTACTTGTCCACTTTTACTTTTGTCTTTACTTAAAATTCCATGAATAATAGCATTTTCAACTAGAGGTTGAATAATTAAACTTGGTATTTTTACATCTACATCATCAATATCATAAATAACCTTTAACCTTTCACCAAATCTTGCTTTTTCTATATCTACAAAGGACTTAACCTGAGTTATTTCTTTTTTTATACTTATGGGTTTGTCATTAAATTCCAAATTATGTCTAAGATAAGTTGATAAGCTTATTATAAGCTCTCTTGCTTTTTGAGGATCAAATCTTATAAATGATGCTATGGTATTTAACGCATTAAATATAAAGTGGGGATTAATCTGTCTTTGAAGTGATGTAATTTCTGCCTTTTTTCTTTCTTCGATCTCTTTTTTGTCTCTTTCTATTCCCTGGACAATAGATACCATAAGCCCTATACCCAATTGTCCAACGATAAGTGGCAAATATATTGCCTGTATAATATCAACGGCTAAATTTGTTGGTTTTGAAATAAAATATATCAAAAATATTGTTATATTTTCTGAAATCATACCTACTAAAATTCCCCAGAAAGCTCTTGATGATTTTGGAATTTTTTTATGGGCAATACCAGATAATATTCCTGCAATAGCACTTGATATAAAACAAGGTAAAGATGTCATACCCACTGGATCAATAAAATATCTATGCGCTCCTGCAATAAACCCTGCAGGAATACTAACAACAGGTCCAAATAATACACCTCCAGAAACTATAGAAATTATTCTTGTATTTACTATTGAACCTTTATAATAAATTCCATTGTATGTTGCCATTATTGCCAATAATGTAAATATTGTAGATATTATAGCTAAATCTTTTTTAGTATATTTTTCTTTTTCAAAAATACTTTTAAATATATTTAGTTTACTTATTAGTAAAAATAACATTACCAATAAACTTGTTTTTTCTAATAATGCTATTAAATAATCTGTTCTCATCTATTTCCTCCTTTGCCCCCCTATTAAGTATATATCACTACTTAACTTTCTTCAT
>NZ_JANKBY010000262.1:0-5329 GCF_024621905.1 Terrisporobacter muris | reverse complement strand
TTATTATGTAACTTTTTGTAACTTGAACCTATCATAGACTATATGTTAGATTTAAATTATCACTAAATAAGGAGATAAATATATGAAAAAAATAATTACTATATTAATATCTACATTAATGATATTTTCATTAGTTGGATGTAGTTCAAACAAAGTTGAGAGAAATCCAGTTTTATCTGAAGATTTAACAAAAGTACTAGACAAAATTTACGAGACAGCAGATTTAGATGAGGAATTTAGAGCATCTTTAGAACATTACCAAACAGTAGAATTAAATGAAGAAAATATTCAAGGATATTTAGGAGATACGGATGTTAAATTTACTGAAGGAATAAGCTCAGCTCCTATGATGAGTTCAATACCTTATGAATTAGTGTTACTTAAATTAGATGAAAATGCTGATGTGGATGCTGTAAAATCAACTATAAAAGAAAATGCAAATCCAAGAAAATGGGTGTGCGTAGAGGCTGAAGAGGTAATAGTAGAAAGTATAGATAATACAGTGTTATTTTTAATGGCAAATAAAACAGAAGCAACTCCAATAAAAAATGCTTTTATGAGTTTAGCAGAAGCTAAATAGTAAATAATATAAATAATATCAATGGCCTGGAAATATAATTTTCAGGCCATTTTAGATTAAAGGGAATTAGCATTAAATTTTATTTCACAAGTCATAATAAAAATTTTTAGGAGGCAGAAATTGTTATTTTCAAGCATAAGTTTTTTATACTACTTTTTACCAGTAACGATAGTAGTCTACTTTATATCAAAAAATAAATATAAAAATTTAATATTGTTATTAGCTAGTTTGTTTTTCTATTTTTATGGAGAACCAGGATATACTTTATTAATGATAATTTCTGCTTTTAGTGGATATATTCATGGAGTTTTAATAGATAAATATAGAGAGACAAAGTATTCAAAAGTATTTTTAGTAAGCAGCTTAGTTATAAGTTTAGGAATTTTAATTGTGTTTAAGTATGGAAATTTTATAATAAGTAACATTAACTATATATCTTCTACAAATATAAAATTATTAAAGTTAGCACTTCCAATTGGAATCAGTTTTTATACATTCCAAATTTTAAGCTATGTTGTAGATGTGTATAGAAATGAAGCAAAGGTATGTAAAAGTTTTATTGACTTTGCTACCTATGTATGTTTATTTCCTCAACTTATTGCAGGACCAATAGTAAGATATACAACAATACAAGAAGAGTTGAATAATAGGGTTTATTCTTTTGAAAAATTTGCTTATGGTGTAAATAGATTTATTATAGGTCTTAGTAAAAAAGTAATCATAGCAAATAATTTAGGTATGTTAGTAGATGTTATAAACAGTAATACAGGGAAAAATATTTTATCTTACTGGATAGTAGCTATTGTTTTTCCGTTGCAAATTTATTATGATTTTTCAGGTTATAGTGACATGGCAATAGGACTTGGTAGAATGTTTGGTTTTCACTTTTTAGAGAACTTTAACTATCCTTATATTTCAAAAAGTATTACAGAGTTTTGGAGAAGATGGCATATATCATTGTCTAGTTTTTTTAGAGATTATGTGTACATTCAATTAGGAGGAAATAGAGTAAGCAAAAATAGATGGATATTTAATATATTTGCAGTATGGTGCCTTACTGGACTTTGGCATGGAGACAGTTGGAACTTTGTATTATGGGGGCTTTATTTCGCTGTACTACTAGTGATTGAAAAATTGCTTTTAAAAGATATAATAGAGAAGTTACCAAGTTTTTTACAACATATTTATGCTAAATTTTTTATAATAATAAGTTTTGTGATTTTTAATAATGAAAATATAAAAGATATGTTTAGTAGTTTGTATAATATGTTTAACTTCAGAGGATTACCTTTATACAACGAGTTTTCTGCATACTATTTAAAAAGCTATGCAGTGATTTTAGTAATAAGTATAATAGGAGCTACACCTGTATTAAAAAATATAATAGTAAAGGTAAGCAATAGATCAGCTGGAGAAAAATTTATATCCACAATAAATCCTATATTCAATATTATTTTATTAATAATAGTAACTTCTTATTTAATAGACGGTTCTTTTAATCCGTTTTTATATTTTAGATTTTAAGGAGGGATTAATATGAACATTAAATTAAAAAACATAATAATAAGTACAAGTTTTATTTTTATATTAGTTGGATTTATGGTGAGTAATATTTTCTCACAAGATAAAGAAATATCTTACGAAGAGAGACGAAAATTATCACAATTACCGAAATTCACTGTGGAGAAACTTGTAAAAGGTGAGTATTTTAAAGATATGGAAGAATATTTTTTGGATCAATTTCCATTAAGAGATAATTTTAGAAAAATTAAATCTTTTATTAATACTAATATCTTCAAAGAAAAAGATAATAATGATATCTATATAATAGATGAGAGTATTTATAAGATGGAATATCCATTAAGAGAGAAATCTATTTATAATAGTGCAATTTTATACAATAAAATAGCATCTATTTATTTCAAAAACTCAAATATTTACTATACTATAGTACCGGATAAAAATTATTTTGTACCTAAAGATAAAGGATATTTAAGCTTAGATTATGAAAAATTGATAGATATAATGAAGAAAAATACAAAAAATATGAAGTACATTGATATTATCAAAAACTTGAAAATAAATGATTATTATAATACGGATTTACATTGGAAGCAGGAAAAGATACTACCTGTAGCAGAAAATTTACTTACTGATATGAATAATAAAATTCCGGATTATAAATATGAAGAAAAGAAATTTGATTCTTTTTATGGATCTTATTATGGTCAATCTGCAACTAATATTAATCCAGATAAACTTGTTTATTTAAATAATAAAATAATTGAAGAGTGTAAAGTATATGACTTTGAAAAACAAGAATATATAAACGTTTATAATGATGAATACTTTAAAAATGTAGACTCCTATGATGTATATTTAGGAGGAGCTAAACCACTTTTAAGTATAGAAAATCCTAATAATACAAGTGGAAAGGAGCTTTATATATTTAGAGATTCTTTTGGAAGCAGCTTAGCACCATTGCTTATAAGTGAATATTCGAAGATAATTTTAGTAGATTTGAGGTATATAAATTCTACAGAATTTGAAAAATATATCAAGCCAAAGGAAGATAGTGATGTACTATTTATGTATAACACGCTAATTTTAAATAATAGTGATATAATTACTAAATTTTTTAGAAGTTAATTTGCGATATAGAAAAATTAATAATTCTATAAAATGTAGTTACTAAGAATGTAAACTTAGTAGCTACATTTTTTATATTTATAATCATAAAAATGTAAAGTATACTTGACATAGATAAATAATCTGTTATTATTAAAATATGTAAAGTAAGCTTTACGTATTTGGATAAGGAGTATATTATTTATGAACAATAGATTAGAAGAAATTAGGAAACAACGAGAAATAACACAAGAAGAGCTAGCTTCAGCGCTTGAAGTTTCTAGGCAGACTATTAGTTCTTTAGAAAAAGGAAGATATAACCCTTCTATCATTCTTGCTTTTAAAATAGCACGATACTTTAATATGCAAATTGAACAAATATTTATATATGAAGAGGAGCAATAATGAAAATTACACAAGTATGTTTATCGTAGCTTTAATAATTACTGCTAAGTTTACTCTCACTATAATTTATTCATTTTACTATAGTAATAAAATCTAAACGATAAATTTAAATGAAAAGTTTTATTATTAAGGGGGAAAAATAATGAAAAAGAATTGGAAAGATTATTGTTTTGTCATAATAGGGATACTGCTACTTGGTACTAGTTTATTTTGTATAAAAATTATATCTGATCCACAGGGAATCATGCAAACACTACCATATATTTGTGTGGGGGTGGGATGTGGAGTTTTTGGTCATGGAATAGGTAATATTGTAGGTGAAAAAGCTATAGCAAATAGCTCTGAGATTAAAAAACAATTAGATATTAATAAAAATGATGAGAGAAATATTGCAATTACTAATGGAGCAAAAGCTAAGGCGTATGACATGATGATTTACGTATTTGGAGCATTAATGATATCTTTTGCTCTTATGGAAGTGGATATGGTTGTTATACTGTTACTGGTATTTGCTTATTTATTTGTAGTTGCTTATGGTATTTATTACAGATATAAATACGATAAAAAAATGTAGATTAAAAAAGACTAAGTCCTGTAAAATAAGCTATTATAAAAACTTATTTTGCAGGACTACACTTATTTTATTTTAAAAATAAAAAGATTTAAAAAAAATGTTTAAAAGAGAAAAAAGCAAGGTATCTATATATTATATAAAATGTGCATACAAAATACACATTAAGAATGGAGGATTAAAATTATGTTAAGTCAAAAGACAATAGATATCGTAAAGAGTACAGTACCATCATTAAAGGAGCATGGATTAGAAATAACAACAACTTTCTATAAAACAATGTTCGAAAACAATCCAGAAGTAAAAGAAATGTTTAATATGGATAATCAAAAATCAGGATCACAACCAAAAGCTTTAGCTATGACAATTTTAGCAGCGGCTCAAAACATTGATAATTTAGAAGTTTTATTACCAGCAGTGAAAAAAATAGGACAAGTTCATGTTAATACAAATGTAAAGCCAGAACATTATCCAATAGTGGGGCAAAACTTATTAATAGCAATAAAAGAAGTTTTAGGAGATGCTGCAACTGATGAAGTTTTAAGTGCATGGGGTGAAGCTTATGGAGTTATAGCGCAAGTATTTATTGATGTAGAAAAGGATATATACGCAGGAAAATAAGTTTCAATTATAAATTAGATATAAAAAGGATGGATAGCCAATAGGTAATCCATCCTTTTAAAGTATATCCTCTAAAGTATATTCACTTAACTTAAGTTTAAAAGAATTAAGAGCATCATCTATAATTGGCTTTAATTTGCAAGAATCATTTATAGGGCAAGTATTACTCTCAAGAGAAAAACATTCAAGGATATTTAAGTTATCCTCAGTTATTTCAAGAAGTTTTCCTAAATTTATATCTTTAGGGTTCATACCTAATTTTATGCCGCCGTTTCTTCCCTTTGATGATGATATATAATTGTTTTTAGATAATTTATATACGATTTTCTTTATATGATGAGTTGATAAATCTAAAATAGATGATAGCTCATCAACAGTAGAAAGATTATCAGGATGATTACCTAAATACATTAATATTCGAAAGCTATAGTCTGTAAATTTTGATAAATACATTATAATCTCCTTTAATAAGATAGTTTTATATATGTATTATTATATAAATTTCCTATTATTAAATACAAGAT
>NZ_JANKBY010000261.1:0-5335 GCF_024621905.1 Terrisporobacter muris | reverse complement strand
TAAAAAATAGTTGACAATATTAAATAATAAAACTACTATTATATCAAATTAAAAATATAAGCGATGATAAGAACAAGTAGTAGTTAAAGGAAAAGTATACAGAAAGTAACCGGTTGATGAGAGGTGCATACTTATTTGATTGCGAATACATCTTTGAGCTTCGCACTGAAGAGCCTTGGCTTGGTAGGATGTGACGTATTCACACGTTATAGTGACAGAGTATTCCAATGAGTACTTGCAGAGGTGAGTAATGTGAATTACTCATAAATTAAGGTGGTAACGCGAGATAGCTCTCGTCCTTTTGGGGACGAGGGCTTTTTTATTGGAATAATTTTTTAATGCAGAACAAGCCACAAATAAAATGTGTGATAAATTTTAAGCTTAAAATACAGAATATTTTGAAAAAACTCATGAGAAATGAAATTATAGTAAACGTATTTTAATAAAGTAGTTGCAACCTTTATTAAAATACAATATACAAAAACATTAAAATTAATTAAAGGGGTAAAATAAAATGAATATACCATTAATAATTGTTATTTTATACGTAATAATGTTACTTGGAATTAGTGTTGTAGTATCAAGAAAATCTAAAAAAGATGGAGGAGAGGATTTCCTATTATATAAAAATAAAAATAGTACAATGGTTACAGCAGTTACAATAGCAGGTGTAGCAATAGGTGGAGCATCTACCATAGGTATAGCAGAAAATGCATTTTCAGTTGGTTTATCAGCAGGTTGGTACAATGTGGCTTGGGCTTTTGGAGCGGTCATAGCTAGTTTTACTATAGTTAAGAAATTAAGAAAATCAGGATTTAGTACAGTTACAAAATTAATTCAATCAGTATATGATGAAAAAGCAGGAGTAATGATGACAATAGCTATGATAATAATTCAATGTACGATTATAGCACTTCAATACATTGCAGGGGGATCAATATTATCAAGTTTATTACCAGATGTATTTGATATGAAAACTGCCACATTCTTTAGTTTCTTAATATTTATGTTAGTAGGATTTGTTGGAGGTATGGGATCAGCTAGTATAAGTAATATACTAAATATTTCCTTAATTTATATAGGTATAATAGTATCAGCAGTGATAGTTTTATTTAATCAAGGTGGATGGGAGGCTGCTACACAAATGGCAGCTAGCACACCAGATATTCCATATATGAGTTTAACTTCTGGAATGGGGATTCCAGCAATCATAGCCTGGATGATAGTTATGTGTGGTAATACAAATTCAGTACAAGGTGTGGTTCAAATAGGCTTAACTTCTAAAGATGATAAAAGTGCAGTAAATGGTTTTAGAATAGGGGCGCTTTTGATGATACCAATAGGGTTTATATGTGCTATGCTTGGAATAGCATCAAAAGCATTAATTCCTAATGTGGAAGCAACACAAGCACTTCCAATGATTATAATGAGTTTACCACCAGTTATGGCAGGACTTACTTTATCAGCTTTATGGGCTGCGGATATGTCAACAGCATGTTCTATGCTAATAGGGTGTTCTACAACAGTTAGTCATGATGTATTTTTTAAAACTAAAGCAGGAAGTAAATTAAAAGATAAATCTTTTATGATAAATAAAATAATAATACTATCAGTTGGGATTTTAACTTATATATTATCATCACAACTGGGAACTATACTAAGTGCTATGAAAGTATGTTTGTCTATGGCAATAGGGACTTCTATAATAGTAGTTGCAGGACTTTGGTGTCCTAAGTTTTCTAGTAAGAATGCAGGATTTTTTACAATATTAGCTTCATTATTTGCTGCAGTTGCATGGTTAGTATTACCTTCACTTCATGATATGTTTAAAGATATAGGGTACTGGATGATGGTAGTTAGTGGAATTACATTTATAGCTATAAGTTTAGTTGAAAAGAATAAAGTAATGGTAAGGGATGAAGAAAATATTATAGATAATTTAAATTTAGCTAGAAATAAATAAATTAAAAAATTTAAAAATTGTGTTGACAAAGATGAAAAATATAATTATTATTCAAAATATAAATTACAAAATATGGAAAAATAAAAGCGATGATAAGAAGTAGTAATAATTATATGAGGTAAACAGAAAGTAACCGGTTGATGAGAGGTGCAAACTAAGTTGATTATGAATTCATCTTTGAGCTTCACACTGAAGGGCATAGCTTGGTAGGATGTGACGTGATAACACACGTTATAGTGTTAGGGTATTCCAAGGAGTACTTATTGAGGCAAATAATGTGAGTTATTTGCAAACTAAGGTGGTAACGCGAGAAAAGCTCTCGTCCTTTTAAGGATGAGAGCTTTTTTAATTGTAAGGAAATTATATGTTATCTGTTCTGTGGATAAAGTATAATTTCCAACTTTGTTACTTGAGCAACGGGTGAAGCCGTTGGCGATATGAGCGGAGCAAATTTTTTATTGCGAAGAAACTATAGTCATATAGCTTATGTTTAACAAATTAATAAATAAGGAAACAGAATGATTATAAATATATATTACATAATATTCTGCAACTTATACAATATATAAAATTCAAATACTTGGGGGTAAAATATGAATACAGTAGAATTAAAATATGGAAAAGAAAAAGTAGCTATTAATTTACAGGGAGCAAAATCAGTAGAGATATTAAATGAACAACCAATGGATGAAATAAAAGATTTGAAAGAAGCTTTTATAAAAGGTATTACTACAGAAGTTGTAAATTCAAAACCATTAAATGAAATTATAAATAAAGATGATAAAGTAACCATAGTGATTAGTGACTTAACACGATTTTGGCAGAGACAAGATTTAATTTGTGAACAATTAGTAAACTATTTAACTGAAGAAGTAAAAGTAAAATATGAAAATATGGTAGTAGTTGTGGCTCTAGGAAGTCACAGAAAGCAAAGTGAAGAAGAACTTTGTAAGTTGGCATCTAAATCAGTTTATGACAAAGTAAAAGTTGTAAATCATGACTGTGATGCAGAGGATTTAATAAAAGTTGGAACGACTCCTTCAGGAACAGAAGTTTATGTAAATCCTCTAGTCGTGGGGAGAAAAGTAATAATGATAACAGGTACAGTTCACCATATAATGGCAGGATTTGGAGGAGGAAGAAAAAGTGTAATACCTGGAGTGGCAGGAAGACAAACCATAAGACAAAATCACATTCAAAGTTTAAGTAAAACAGAAAAAAGATCAGATCCACTAGTTGGAGCAAGACTTTTAAATCATAATCCAATAAACGAAGATATGAATGAAGCAGCAAAGCTTATAGATGTGGCTTTTGGAATAAATATAATTGTAAATTCTGATTCTAAGCATAGCAAACTAATATGTGGTGACTTCCATGATGCATGGTTAAAAAGTTGTAAATATGTAGATGCTGCTTATGGATTACCAATAAAAAAAGAAGCAGATATAGTAATTGCCAGTTGTGGAGGATATCCAAAAGATATTAACTTATATCAATCAACTAAATCATTATTTAACGCAAGCAGGGCAGTAAAAAAAGGAGGTACATTAATTTTACTTGCTGAGTGTAGTGAAGGTGGAGGAGCACCAGATTTCTTTAATTGGATTGACCCTTTAAAAAGAGGTGTTCTTGATGAAGAGCTAAGAGCAAACTTCACCATAGGAGGATATATATTCTATGCAGCTTGTGAAGCTATAGCAAAATCTAATGTTATGATGTTGAGTTCAATAGATAAAGATGTAGTGAAAGATATGAAAATTACTGCTTCAGATAATCTTGAAGAGTTATTAAATAAAGTTGATTGTAAAAATAAAGATGTATATGTAATTCCATATGGAGGAAATGTGGTTCCATTATTGGAAGAAGATTAAATTAGGGGGGAAGATATTATGAACATACCATTGATTATTGTGATTTTATATGTAGTTTTATTACTTGGAATAAGCCTAGTAGTTTCAAAAAAATCAAAAGAGAGTGGAGAAGATTTCTTATTATACAAAGGTAAAAATAATACTTTAATTACAGCTGTAACAATTTCAGGTCTTGCTATAGGGGGAGCATCTACCATAGGAATAGCAGAGAATGCTTTCTCTGTTGGACTTTCTGCAGGTTGGTATAATGTGACTTGGGCGTTTGGTGCAGTTATAGCAAGTACTTTTATTATAAAAAAATTCAGAGGTGCTGGTTACAGTACAATTACTAAGCTAATTGAATCTATTTATGATGAGAAAACTGGTATAATAATGACTTTGGCTATGATACTGATTCAATGCACGATTATAGCACTTCAATATATAGCAGGTGGATCAATACTTGCCAGCTTATTACCAGACGTATTTACAATGAAAAGCGCAACATTCTTCTCTTTCTTAATATTTATGCTAGTAGGATTTGTTGGAGGTATGGGATCAGCAAGTATAAGTAATATACTAAATATATCACTAATATACATTGGTGTAATAGTATCTTCTGTAGTAGTTTTGTTTAATCAAGGTGGATGGGAAGCAGCACAAGTTATGGCAGCTAGCACACCAGAAGTCCCTTATATGAGTTTAACTTCCGGTATGGGTGTAGCAGCAATAGTAGCTTGGATGATAGTTATGTGTGGTACAACCAACTCACTACAAGGAGTTATTCAAATAGGTTTAACTTCTAAGGATGACAAAAGTGCAGTAAATGGATTTAGAATAGGTGCATTAATAATGATACCGATAGGTTTTATGTGTGCAATGCTTGGTATAGCATCAAAAGCTTTAATTCCAGGAGTGGAGGCAACTCTTGCCCTACCAAAAATAATATTATCCTTATCACCAGTTATAGCAGGACTGACATTATCAGGACTTTGGGCAGCAGATATGTCAACAGCATGTTCCATGTTAATAGGATGTGCAACAACAGTTAGTCATGATGTGTTCTTCAAAACAAAATATGGTGAAAAGATGCAAGGTAAATCTTATATGATAAACAAAATAATAATACTAGTAGTGGGATTCTTAACTTATATATTATCATCACAACTGGGAACGATTTTAAGTGCTATGAAAGTTTCACTTTCTATGACAATAGGAATTGCCATAGTTGTAATAGCAGGAATTTGGTGTCCTAAATTTGTAAGTAAAAATTCAGGATTTCTTACAATTATATCTTCTGTAATGGTTGCTGGTGCTTGGTTAATATTCCCTCAATTAAAAATAATATTTAGTGATGTAGGTTACTTGATGCTATTAGTAACAGGAACTACTTTTGTAGTTAGTAGTATTTTAGATAGAAACAAAGTGACTGAATTAGAGAAAGGAAAAGTTTCTTATATATAAAATGAAAATAGAAATTATAGTATAAAAATAGAAAAGTTGGATATCATCTATTAATAGA
>NZ_JANKBY010000260.1:0-5366 GCF_024621905.1 Terrisporobacter muris | reverse complement strand
CCTATCTTTTTAAATCTGTTTGATATAGTTTTTCTAGAACTAATTATATTTTCCTTATCCAACCTTGATAAACTATATCCTTCTTTTAACTTTTCATTAATAAAATGTATTTGTTCAATAATGTCTATATTACCTTAGACATAACTTCACAATCAGAAAATATTGAAAAAGAAAATGATAAAATTAATTCTTTATCTGCTTTACATAGTAAATCAATACAAAGTGCAAGCTCTTTAGTTGCAATTATTATTTCTGGTTTTCTATATTATTTTAAAGTAAAACTAAAAAAAGACAATGTAGATATTGAGGATATAATTAATTATTTAACTACAAATGATAAAGAAAATATTGACAATGATAATAATAAGAAAATTGATGATTTAAACCTACTTAAATCAAAAATTACTGAAAATGAAGTTTTATTGGATAATGCTAAATTACTATATATGCAAAGTTTAAAATTAAAAGATCAATATGAAAAAAGCGAAGTGATTTTAGATCAAATAGACTCTTCTACAAAAAGTCTGAAGTTAATACTAAATACTCTTGAGAATTATCCTGATACAACACAAAAAATTATTTTAAATGACATAGAAAATCAACTTTTAAATCTTAAAATTTTATTTAAATCATTACCATATTATAATGACTTTGTAATGGATATATCTAAAAATATGATCAAAAATAATAAAGATTAATTTAGAATTAGATTCACTTGAGCCACTGCGTAGCGAATCATTTTTATTTGAAGTATTTGAGATTATAAAAAAAGACTATGGAAGTTATTCCATAGTCTTTTTGATTGGCGGAGAAGGAGGGATTCGAACCCTCGCACCGGTTTAATCCAGCCTAATCCCTTAGCAGGGGATCCTCTTGAGCCACTTGAGTACTTCTCCAATACCATTTCATTATATTATATGAAAACCTTTTTGTCAACAATTAAAATTTATAAAATATTATTTGTATCTAAAATTTAATTCTATTATTAACAAAAGCAAAGAAAATTTTCATCTTCTTTGCTTTTTATATCACATAACTACATATGTTTTTTAGCTTCTAATAACATCTCATTAGCTTGTTGCATATATTCTATTGCTTTTTCTATATACTCAGCTGTTTCTTCTTTTCCCATTTCTTTAGCTTTGCTCACCCATTCTCTAAAGCCTTCTTCATGAGATTCATTATGATTTACCCAGTGTACTAATAAAATATTTAACGTCTTTTCATCCTTACTAATTTCTTCTTCGTGGTCATGACAGTTACCTCCGCATCCACACTCAGTATGTACATGGTCGTCATCATGATGATGCCCTTCATGATATAAAGCTATATTTTTATTAAACATTTTAAAGTCCCCCTTATTTTATATTAAATTCCCTTTTTATTATTTTGATTGTGTCTTTAATTAATAATGATAATGGTTTTCCTTCTATACCTATTACTTCAAAATTTTCTGGCATTATTGGTAATAATATTTTAAATGCTTCGCTATCACAAACGGCCTCACTTATGGCGCTTGTTACTTCTCCCATCATAGTATTTGGCATAACAATCGAAATAGGCGAAACAATTATATTGGCTTTTTTTGAAGATACTACTATTGCATTTTCTCCAGTTGCACCTTTATTAGCATGAGCCTTCATCATGGCACTTGTTGCTATTGAGTTTGTACCTAAAGCATATATCTCCATATATGTCGGTAATTCCTCCCTCAGTGCGCTAACAACCTGTGCTCCTATACCTCCACCCATTCCGTCTATTACTGCAATTATCATATTGACCTACCCCTGATTTAATTTTTATTTTTCTGCTAAAATTATTTTGTGATCCATTAATCTTATTTCTTTAATAAATCCATCAACTATTTTTTGTTCTCCTAATAAATCTGTTAAATAAACCTTTCCTTCAGTTGGATCTACGTTTACCACATTTTCCATTACTTTTTCTAATTTATTATCTTTTCCTAATACAAATGCAGATGATTCACACATATAAAAATCCCCCTTAATTATAAATCTAATCAAAAAAAAGATTTCCAAAGGCATTACAATACCATAAGAAACCTTCATGATCTCATTTACAAATTTTTCTATTAATATAAGTATATACTCATATTATTTGCAAGTCAAACACTTAAGTACAATTTATTTCTTACAACAAAAATTATTGTAAAAAACTTGTTTTTGTATTGTATTTTCCTAAATTAGACATATATTTGATTCTCTTCATGAGAATGTAATCCTGTAAATCCATCCTCATGTATATGGTTATCACCTACCCCATTTATATGTTCATGAGTATGCATAAAAGACACTTGTAATTTTTGATTAATTGGATTTTTGCCTACATAAGCATTTACTCCAAATATTTCTTTTAATGTTTCTGATGTTATTACTTCTTCCACATTTCCAAATTTCTTTATTTGTCCATCTTTCATAACTATTAAATAATCACAATACATAGATGCTATGTTCATATCATGTATTGCTGACAATGTTGTTATATTCATACTTTTTACCAAATCCATTAACTGTATTTGATACCCAATATCTAAATGATTTGTTGGTTCGTCTAATATTAAAAAATCTGTATTTTGTACTAATGCCCTTGCAATTAAAGCTCTCTGTTTTTCTCCTCCTGACAAGTTAGAAAAACTTCTATAACTATAATCATCTAAACCTACTTTTTTTAACATTTCTAATACCATTTTTAAATCATCCTTGGAATAGTCTTCAATGACAGATTTATAAGGATATCTTCCCATTTTTACTATTTGCTCCACAGTGAAGTCAAACTGAGAATTACTTTCTTGAGCTAGTACAGCTATTTCTTTTGCACATTCTTTATCTTTCATCTTGGATAAGTCTTTATTGTCCAAAATTATCTTCCCACTTGAAGGCTTATATAGCCTATATATATTTTTTAATAAAGTAGATTTACCTGACCCATTCGGTCCTATAATACCTACAAAACTTCCTTTAGGAATATCAAAAGATATATCTTTCAATATTTCTTTATTATCTATACTAAATCTTAAATTTTTCACTTGAATTTTATGCATTATTCATTGCCTCCAAAATCATATTCTCTTTTGGAAATTAAATATAAGAAGAACGGACCACCAACTAGTGATGTTATTATTCCTATAGGTATTTCTATTGGAGGGAAAAGCCCTCTTGCAAATACGTCTGATATTATTAAAAATATAGCCCCTACTAAAGAAGAAAGTACTATTAACTTTTTATGATCATTTCCTCCAATAGTTCTACATACATGAGGTACTACAAGGCCTATAAATCCAATTGCACCTGTTATTGCAACTAAAGACGATGTTAATAATGTGGCTAATATTAATATCATAGATTTTATAAACTTCACATTTATACCCAAAACTATGGCATTATCATCTCCTAAAAGCAGTATATCTAAAGACTTAGACATTATAAACACTATTATCATCACTATGATTAAAATGACAAAAGGAAGTAATAATACATCCCATTTTGCTCCACCTAAACTACCCACAGTCCAAAACAACGCATTTTTAGCTTGATTTGAATTTTCTGCTGAATATATAAGTAAATTAGTTAACGCTGAAAATATGGTTGATATGGCCATTCCTGTAAGTACAAGCCTTGTTGTAGATGTTGTCTTTCCCATTTTAGTTCCTATTGCAAATACCAATACTCCTGATATTATAGAACCCACAAATGCACCTGCACTAATGCTATTAATTCCTATTGCTGATACTCCTCCAAGAACAATTACCCCAACTGCTCCACAAGATGCTCCTGAAGATATTCCTAATATGTACGGCTCTGCTATTGGGTTCTTTGTCACACATTGCATCATTACACCACAAAGTGCCAATCCAGCTCCGCATATGGCTCCCAATAAAACTCTAGGAAATCTAATTTCCCATATTATATTTTGTGTCATAACTGTTCCAACATTGCCAAATAAACTTCCTTTTGTTAACTTATTAAGTAGTACTTTATACACTTCTCCAGGTTCTACGTATGTACTACCTATTGCAATAGCAATAACTACTGTTACCGCTAATATGACTGTTAACAGTAGTATCCAAAACAAGAAACCTTTCTTGTTAGAAAGGCTTCTCTTTTGCTTTACCGATATCTCCATTATTTATTTTCTCCATAGAAATATCCATACATTTCTTCTATTAACTTAGGATTTCTAACACCTGGAGATAAATCTGCTAATCCTACAACATATATCTTATTATTTTTTATAGCTGATACATCTTTTAATGCAGGATGAGATTTTAGAAACTCAATTTTTTCTTTAACTGGTTGTCCAGCCATAAAATCAGTTACTAATATTACTTCTGGATTTTGTGCTACTATGCTCTCAAAAGAAACATTTATATATGGTTTTTTTGCATCTTTTCCAAATATATTACTTCCACCTGCTAGCTCAATTAAATTATTAGCAAGACCAGATCCAACTACCATGGCATCTTTTTCTCCAGAATCATACACCATCATTTTCACTCTATCTTCATCTTTTATATTTCCTAATTTATTAGTTACTGATTTTATATCACTTTTCATTTTATTTATTACTTCTGTTGATTTATCTTGAACTCCAAATATTTTTCCAAGTAGTTCAAAGTCTTCATAAACAGTATCTACTGTAGCATCTGCAGAATAAGATTTAGCCATAAATGGTGCTATATCTTTTTCAATAAGTTCCTGTGGAGATCCTGTCGTTTGCTCACTTATTGATGAATCCCAACCACTAACAAAATCTGCTCCTGTAGCCATAAAACCTTCTTTTGATACAGAATGTCCCTCACCTATTTTAAGCTGTGGTATCTTTTCATAAGCTTCTTTAAATTCTGGTAGTATTGGGTTATCTAAAAGTGCTGTTCCTACCATTCTATCCCCTAAATCTAGTGCTAGTAACATCTCTGTCATAAATTGAGATAAAGTTACAGCTTTTTGTCTTGGAGTTTCTACTTTTACATCATAATCTTTCGCTCCGTCAGAATATGTATACTCTACCTTTTCAAAATTACTTGATTCAACTTTAGCTTCTGGTGATTCTGTCTTCTTGCTAGAAGAACATCCAACTGCACCTAGCGTTAAACCTATTACTGATATTACTACTAGTACTCTGTTTAAACTTTTACTTTTTACCATAAAATATCCCCCTTAAAATTACTATTTTTATACTTATTACTTTTTATATTGATTAAATATAAAAGACCATGAGATTATATATATCAATAAGGATATATAAAACCTTCATGGTCTTAATTATTATATTTATGTTGTTATTATGTAACGTTTAATCTTTTCTTAACTTATTTTCTTAATTAATCTTCTGATAAATATTTGGCA
>NZ_JANKBY010000025.1:0-23069 GCF_024621905.1 Terrisporobacter muris | reverse complement strand
CTAAGTTATTACATTTATATATTATTCGTATTTGTACTTTTTATCAATAAGGCACTATTTTTATACATAGTATCTAAAAGTATACTATTATTATAATGCTCAACTTTTTAACTTTATTGATTTTTATTTAATATTAGTGATATAATTTTTCTGTTAATTTAAAAGATTACAAATTAATATATTAGAGGTGTTAACAATGACAACTAGCTTCAACTCTCATAATTCATGCCACAATAAAAAAGATTGTAAAAAATTTGATACATGCCCTATGATACTAGTTCACAAATTAATATCAGGTAAATGGAAAATTTTAATCTTATGGTATTTATGTGGTGGTTCATTAAGATTTAGTGATTTAAAAAGAAAATTACCACATGTAACTCAAAAAATGTTAACTAATCAGCTTAGAAGCCTTGAGGAAGATGGACTTATATATAGAAAAGTTTATCCTGTATTTCCACCTAAGGTTGAATATGGTCTAACTGACATAGGTAATAAGATAGTACCTATGTTAAAAGAAATGTATAATTATGGGATTCATTATTCGAAAGCATCTGACTAAGTTAATATGCCTAAATAAAAAAGTATGTACATTGTACATACTTTTTTATTTATATAATTATTTTACTAAAGTTACTAAGTCTCCGTTTTTAACTCCAGCAGCGTTTCCTTCTTCTAAGTCAACATGCATTTCTAATTTGAAAGCAGCATTAGCTCTAACTAATACGTTGTTGAATAAAAGTCCTCTTTCTCCTTCAGTTTGAACTGAAACTACATCTTTATCTTTAACACCGAAGTTTTCAGCATCTTCTAAACTCATGTGTATATGTCTTGAAGCAACTATTACTCCTCTTTCTAATTCTACTTCACCTTTAGGCCCTACTAATTTACATCCTGGAGTTCCTTCAACATCTCCTGATTGTCTAACTGGAACAGCAAGTCCTAATCCTCTAGCGTCTGCTAAAGATACTTCAACTTGAGATTCTGGTCTAGTTGGTCCTAAAACTCTCATTTTAGTTGATCCTTTTGGTCCTACTACTTCTACCATTTCTTCACAAGCATATTGTCCTGGTTGAGATAAGTCTTTTTTGTGAGTTAACTCATATCCTGCTCCGAATAAAGCTTCAACATCAGCTTGGCTTAAATGTATATGTTTATTTGATAATGCTATTGGTAATTTCATAAAATATAACCTCCCAAAATTTTTCTTGTATATAATTATTTCTAATTATTGTATGCAATTCAATTATACATAAATTTTTATGTAAAATCAAACCATATTGATTATTTTGATAATTTCTTTAATAAATTGAAGTAACCTGGAAAAGAAATATCAATACAATTGTCACTATCTAGGATGACTTTATTGCTACTAATTAAATTTGCAATGGAAAATGACATAGCTATTCTGTGATCATTAAATGTTTGAATCTTTCCGCCTTGTAGATAAGTTTTTCCTTTTATTATCATTCCATCTTCAAGTTCTATTACTTTTGCACCTATTAAGTTTAGGTTGTCTACAACAGATTTAATTCTATTACTTTCTTTTACTTTTAATTCTTCTGCATCTTTTATAATAGTATCACCTTCTGCTTGGGTTGCCAGAACTGCAATTATTGGAATTTCATCTATTAGTTTCGGAATTAAATCTTTGTCTATAGTAGTTCCTATTAAGTTAGGACTGTATCTTACTAAAACATTCCCAACCTTTTCTCCACAGATCTCGTGTTCATCTACTATTTCTATATTTCCATTCATTTTCTTTATCACTTCTATAATTCCCACTCTTGTATCATTTAAACCAACATTTTTTATTAATACTTCTGAGTTTTCTGTTATTAAAGCTCCCACCATAATAAAAGCTGCAGAAGATATATCTCCAGGCACATAAATATCATTATTAAATAATTCCTCAACGGGGTTTATCTTTATATCTAGATTATTCACTTCTATATCCGCTCCAAAAGATTTAAGCATAATCTCTGTATGATTTCTACTTCTTACTTTTTCATGAATAAAACTTGTATCATCTCCATATAAGCTAGCTAAGATTAATGATGATTTTACTTGTGCAGATGATACTGGCATATGATAGTCTATATGAGTTAAGTTTCCACCCTCAATAGTTATGGGCGTTAAGTTCGCATCCTCTTTACCTGTTATCATAGCTCCCATTTGTCTTAATGGATCCGTAACTCTTTTCATAGGCCTTTTTCCTATAGACTCATCTCCCATGATTGTTGTTTTGAAATTTTGCCCAGCTAAAATTCCCATCATAAGCCTTATAGTTGTTCCAGAGTTTCCCACATCTAAAAGTAGATTTGCTTCTAGTGATTTCAACCCTCTTAGACCTTTTCCAATTACATAAACTTCATTATTATTTATTTCAATGTCCACACCCATTTTTCTAAAACAATTTACTGTAGATAAGCAATCTTCTCCCATAAGAAAATTACTAATTTTATTTTTACCTTTAGATATAGATGAAAACATAATTGCTCTATGTGATATGGATTTATCTCCAATTAACTCAAAACTTCCTTTAAGCATTATTACACTCCTTTATTACGTTCATAATAAGATTTTCTTCTATATTATCAAATACTTCTACTTTACCTTCACCTACAGGAAGTACAAGGTTTATTTTGAAGAAACTATTTTTCTTATCATTTTTCATTATATTAAATACTTTATTAACATCTTCATATTCAAAAGTTATAGGTAAGTTAAATTTTTCACATAAACTTGTAAATTTATTATAATACTTTTCGTCAATTAGTTTTTTTTCTAATGATAATTTAAAAGCCATATTCATTCCAATAACCACTGCTTTGCCATGACTTATGTGACACAGTTTTTCTATCCCATGGCCAAAAGTATGACCAAGATTTAAGATTTTTCTAAAATTTCCTTCTTTTTCATCTTTATCTACTACATTCGCCTTAACTTCTGCGCATGTTTTCACCATTTTTAATAAAGTTGTAGTTTTTCTATCTAAAATTTCCTCATGATTTTCCAGTAAAAAATTCAGGAAGCCCATTTTTCCTTCACAAACATTACCTTCTATAAATGCATATTTTATTACTTCTCCCATGCCACTTAAATATTCTTCTTCTGGTAAAGTTTTTAAAGCTTCTATATTTATATATGTTATTTTAGGTTGATGAAAAGCACCTATTATATTTTTGCTATTACCTAAGTTTATACCCGTTTTTCCTCCTATGGAAGAGTCTACTTGAGATAATAAAGTCGTTGGTATTTGTACCACATCGATTCCCCTCATATATGTGGCTGCGACAAATCCTGCCAAATCCCCAACTACACCTCCACCTAAAGCTATTACTAGAGATTTTCTACTAAGATTTACTTTTATACAGTAGTTCATTATTTTTTCATAATCTTCTATGGATTTTGAATCTTCACCAGGATTTATTATATATTCATAAACATATTTTCCCTTAAGGTGTTTCATCATTTCATGTAGTTGAGTATTATATGTATTGTAGTCACAAATTACAAAGTAAGCATCATAAATTTCATTTAATTCTTCTGCAGAATCCACATTGCAAGCTTCGCATAAGCTTTTTTGAAAATTTCTATATCCTTCATCAATGTATATTTTACAAGTATTATTGATTATTTTTTCCATCCTCTATCACCTAACCTTTTCATATAAGATTTATAATTGTTTTGTAAATCTTCTAAAGAGTCTCCTCCTATTTTGTCTAAGAAAAACTTGCAGATTACAAAAGCTACAATATTTTCACACACGATGGAACAAGCAGGAACTGCACAAGAGTCTGATCGTTCCACACTAGCTTTATATTTTTCTAATGTATTTATATTTATAGTATCCAATGGTTTATATAAAGTTGGTATGGGTTTCATAGCACACCTTATGATAATCTCCTCCCCTGTAGTCATTCCACCTTCTATTCCACCTAGATTATTACTTTTTCTAGTTATTCCATTTTCTTCATTATATAGTATCTCATCCATAACGTCTGAACCTGTAAGTGTAGCGGTTTCAAATCCCAATCCTATTTCCACACCTTTTATTGCTTGTGTTGCCATCAAATGCATAGCTAAATGTCCATCTATTTTTTTATCAAAATGAGTATAAGATCCAAGACCTGGTATTAAATTTTTAACTCTAACTTCTATTATTCCTCCTAAAGTATCTCCTTCTTTTCTGCATTTATCTATTTTGCTTTTTATTTTTTCTTCTAAGTCTTTATTTACGCACCTTATTTCACTATTATCCACATTTTCTTTAATATAATCAAAGT
Organism: Terrisporobacter muris; assembly: GCF_024621905.1. Classification (NCBI taxonomy): domain Bacteria; kingdom Bacillati; phylum Bacillota; class Clostridia; order Peptostreptococcales; family Peptostreptococcaceae; genus Terrisporobacter; species Terrisporobacter muris. The sequence continues at coordinate 18,780 of NZ_JANKBY010000025.1, read as the reverse complement.
CATAGATTTTGTCATCTTTTATTTCTCCAATTTGCACCACATGAGATAAAAATTCTATGTCGAAGTTTTTAAGAACTTGTTTACAAATAGCTCCCACTGCTACCCTTGATGCCGTTTCTCTAGCTGATGATCTTTCTAATACATTTCTAGCATCATCAAAATCATATTTTAAACAACCTACTAAGTCAGCATGTCCTGGTCTTACATTTTCTACTATTTTCCCTTTTTCATCTATGTCATTCATCGGAGACATATATTTCTCCCAATTTTCAAAATCCTTATTTTTTATTTCAAAAGAAATAGGAGCCCCAATAGTTTTCTTTCCTCTTACACCTCCTATTATATTAATTTTATCTTTTTCTATTTTCATCCTACCGCCACGACCATATCCGCCTTGACGTTTTCTTAATTCTTCATTTATTTCATCTATATTAAGTTCTATATTTGATGGTATACCATCAATAATAGTTATTAAACCTTGTCCATGAGATTCTCCACTCGTTAAATATCTAAGCATATTATTCTCCTTCTCTAATTTTTACTTATTTTATTAGTTTATCAAAATAAGTAAAAAAAAGACATATTAGTTTTACATAAAAAAACTAGCTATTAGACATAATCTAATAGCTAGTCTCTTATATTCTTACTTTAAATGCAAATAAAATAGTTATTACAACAAGATTAAATCAAATCTTACTGCAATAACTATTATATATAAATTTTACTAATATAAATTTTCGTTTATTTATAACAAATAATTAAACTAAGGTAATAGATTCATTATCGTTAATATTTAAACAAGTTTCAGGTTCGTCATCTATTTTAGCTATTTTAATTTTACATGCAATTAATATTAATGATACTATTGGATTTATAATGTTTAATAGTGCATATGGAGCATATACAAATGCTGATACACCTAGTGTTCCAGCTATATAAGCACCACATGTATTCCATGGCACCAATGGAGAACTTAATGTTCCACTATCTTCTAATGCTCTTGATAGCATTTTAGGGTGTATACCTCTTTTTTGATATTCTTTACTATACATTCTTCCTGGTATAACAAGAGACAAATATTGTTCACCTGCAATTGCGTTTGTAAAGAAACAAGTTACCATTGTGCATAATACTGTTCCAAATATGCCTTTTGCAAATCTTAATAAAGATGAAGCAATTACTTCAAGCATACCTGTTTTCTCTAATATACCACCAAGAGATAAAGCACATATTGTCATAGATACTGTAGACATCATATTCATAAGTCCACCTTTAGATAGCAAATCATCTACTAATGCTACTCCTGTTTGTGACACATATCCATTTTGAGCTGCTTCTAATATGGCACCTATTGATTGCCCTTGTAAAAATACTGCAAATAATATACCTGTTACAGCGCCTACTATTAACCCTGGTATAGCTGGAACTTTAAATATAACAAGACCTATTACTATTACAGGTGCTAATAATAATACTGGTGATAATGTGTTAAAAGAGGATGATAATGTATTTCTAATTAATTCAATTTGACTTACATCTAAAGCTTGCCCGGAATATTTCATCCCCATTACACCATATATTACCAAGCAAATTATTAATGATGGTATTGTTGAATAAAGCATGTATTTGATATGTGTAAATAAGTCTGTACCTGCCATTGCTGGAGCTAAGTTAGTTGTCTCAGATAATGGTGATAATTTATCTCCAAAATAAGCACCAGATATTATAGATCCTACAACTAGTCCAATAGGAATACCTAAACTTTGGCCTATGCCTAAAAGAGCCACTCCAACAGTTCCCATTGTGCTCCAAGATGATCCTGTTGCAAGAGACACAACAGCACATACCAAAACTGCTGCTACTAAAAATATATTTGGTGATAAAATTTTTAAGCCCCAATAAATCATACATGGAACTACTCCACTAACTATCCAAGTACCTATTAGTATACCTATTATCATAATAATTAATATGGCTTGCATAGCCATCTTAATACTATCAAACATACTTGTTTCAAGATCTTTCCACTTAAATCCCAGCCTATAAACAGCCACAATTCCCGCTACTGCTGTGGCTCCTACTAATGGAACATGAGGTGATGCTCCATACATAAATATTCCCACACCTAAAAATAACATCAAAGCTGTGATTGGTATCATTGCGTCAAATAGAGTTGCTTTCCTTCCACTCTTCCCCTTCATAAAACGTTTTCCTCCTGTTTGTAAAATAACCTATTCTATTATTTTTTTAATATATGCTTCTATTTTTAAATTAGTTTTTTAGTAAATTATTTATAGTTTTATATACTAACATTGGTGCAACTTCAAAACTATACTCTTTTTCTATACGCTCAGTAAACTTATGAGCATCTTTTCCAAAGCTTCCTATGTCTAGTACAGGTAAATCAAGTTTTTGCATATCCTCTAATGGTAAATTATATTTACTTCCAAATCCCGGCATATTGTTTTTTAATGCATTAATTATTTCCACATCTTGTGGTGCAGATCCATAACTTAAATCACTAATATATGGGAAGAATTTCTTATAAACAATATTATATTTAGTTTTTGTATCATCTACTGCATCTCTAACTGCATCCAATAGATCTGTTTCTTTTTTATTTTTACCTTCTATATATATGTGTGGATAATATGGTGGTGTAAAATACACAATTACTACAGGATCTTTATCTGACCACAGACGATGTAATTCTTCAACCATTTTTAAAGAAAAATCTCTTTGGTCTATTGAATTGTCTTTTAACATTTCTTGTTCAAATTTTTCCATATGATTTTTTGCTTTTTGTCCCAATTCTTTTATTACATTCTCATACAACTGTGTATAAGTAAGGACTCTTGGTTCAAAAGGTAATTTTTTATACTCTCTATTAGTCAGTTCTGTATACCTTTTATATTGATTGTTTAAGCTATCTATAACATTTTTAAAGGCTTCATTTGCTGCATTTTTCATTTTTATAAGAACTTCGTCTGGTGTGCTAGAATGTGTTGCATAATTAAAGAATAGTGTAGCTGTTTTAGCTGTTTGCACTGAATACTCTGGTTTTAAATCTCTTTGTTTTAAAGATACAGGAGGCAAAGATACTTCTCCTTCTACTTTATCGCAAAAATCTACGTTTAAATTTATCTTTTTTAATATTTCTGATGATATATTATTAGGATCAACTCCTTTAAAAGCTTCTCCTACATGTGTTTCTTTACCTACTATATAAAATGATGGCATTAATTTTCCAACTGTTCCTACATATACATATTTATTTTCGTCACCTTCATATTCTGATGTCATATAATCAGTATCTAATAATGCTAAATAATCTAATTGCTCTTCTTCTTTTATCCTTACTAGTTCAGGTATACAAGAAAGCATGCCTCCTGAATTTCCTTCTTCATCACAGACTGCACAGAATATTAAATTGCCTTCAAATTCATTAATATTTTTTGATATTTCCTCCATTATTGCCATAATTATAGCATCACCAGTTTTCATATCAAATAATCCTCTTCCAAATAGATAATCTCCTGATTCTAAATCTTTTTTAACATCATCTGGAAGACTTACTTCTTTAAACATTTCTGTTAATTCATAAGGCCTATTTGCGTAGTCTTTTAAATTTCCATAATCAGATACACCTACTGTATCTGTATGACCAATCATAATAACTGTTTTCTTACTGTTACCTTTTTTCCCTCTTAATATTGCCATTACAGACTTTCTTTTCCATAGATCATTTGGTACATTTATAAATCTTAAATCCTTAGGGTTTTCTTTATAATAATTCATTTCACTAAAAATTTCGTGTACTTTATTTGCAGAATCTATTTCTCCTAGGGTCTCAACAACACTAAATTGCTCAGTTAATGAAATTGCTATTTCTTCTATTCTTTTAGATAAATTTAATTCCATTTTTTCCTCCTAATAAACTTTAATTTATTTACTTAATTACTACTTATTTTTTATTAATTTCTCATTTTCAAAGAAAGTATCTGATTCTTCTTTTACTTCTTTTCTAAGTAGCAATACTCCTATCATATTGGTAGCTATTACTCCTGCTAAAGTAAAATCTAATAATACGATAATTTTACTTAAATCCATAGTTGCTCCAACTGCTATAAATAATAAATAAACAACTCTCATTATTTTAGAAAACTTACTTCCAAATAAATATTCTGCTTGTTTTTCACCATAAAATATTATAACTACTATAGTAGAGAATACAAACATAAGCATACAAACAGTTATTATTCCTCCACCAAGTGTATTCCCAAATACAGTCTGCATTGCTGCAGCAGGCATTGATGCAGCATTACTAGCTCCAAATTTATGCCATACATCTGTAGTTAATACTAATAAAGCCGATACACTGCATATCATCAAAGTAGAAACTATTACTTCAAATATTCCCCACAATCCTTGTCTTGCTGGATGGTCTGTAATAGCTGCACTATGAGCTATAGTAGAAGTACCCATACCTGCTTCATTTGAATACGCTCCTCTTGCTGCTCCAGCTTTTATAGTCTGAACTATTGTAGCTCCAACAAACCCTCCAAATCCTGCTTGAGGCGTAAACGCACCTTTAAATATTAGAGCGAATGCATTAGGTAATTGTTCAAAATTTACTGCTATAACTATTAAAACCATAGCCATATATATAGTTGCCATTATAGGAACTAACTTTTCAGATATTTTCCCTATTCTTTTTATACCACCATATACAATAAATCCTACAAATGCGATTAAGAAAAGACCTGATACTACAGGTGTTATATTTATAGTTGCTGCACTTTGTACAAATGATGCTGTTTGTGTTGATATTGATGGGGCTATTTCTATCATTAAGAAAAATGCGAATAAAGTACCTAACCATGGCAATTTAGCTCCATCTCTTATATAATACATAGGTCCACCTACATACTCTCCATCTTCATTCTTAATTCTATATTTTATTCCTAATATTATTTCTGAGTATTTAAGAGAACAACCAAATAATGCAATTAACCACATCCAAAATACAGCTCCTGGACCTCCTGTAGCTATGGCTATAGGAACACCAACAATGTTGGATGCCCCTATAGTTGAAGCTAATGCTGAAGTAGCTGCTTGAAATGGACTTATTGTTCCATCTCCACTAGATTTGCTAAATATTTTCCCAAATGTTTGTTTTAATATAAAAGGTAATTTTGTAAACTGAAAAAATCTTAGTGTAAATGTCATAATTATTGCTCCACCTACTAAAACTATTAAAACTGGATACGTCCATAACCAACTTGTTATACTTTCCAATAAATTAAACATTTCCTCACCCCTAATAAATTATTTTTTCTACATAATCACTTGTACTAGTTGACATTAAACCTCCATAAGTTAATAAGAATTCCACTTTATCACCTATATTATAGTTTTTGTTACTTTTAGTAACATCCAGTATCATGTGATCTGAACTTGCTCCTAGTATTTCTATAGAAGTGTCTATTGGCATTAATGAATCTGTATCTATGTCCTGCTTACCAATTGCTACAATTGCTCTTTTTAAAATCCCTTTATCTTCGTATACAGGTTTATTTCCAAAAGCATCAATACCTATTTCCCCTATTGGTACTGATGGTTTTTCTTTGCACTCAACTATTTCACATACAAGTTTGAACGCATCTTGATATGTTCCTTTTATGTTTTTTCCATATGCTGTTTCTCTTCCAAGAACTATTGATTCTCCTATTCTAAGATTAGTTACCCCTCTTGGCATATCATCATTCATCAATAGATCTAATGAACTTGAGTTTCCTCCTGACACTATTTCTAGTTTTAAGTCAAACTCATTTTCAACTTTTCTTGCTATTTCAACTAATCTTCCTGTATTTATTGGAGATGGTATAATTGCTCCATAACATGTTAAATTTGTTGCTATACCAATTATTTTAATGTTTTTAAATTTCTGAATATTTTTTATATTATTAAACAAATCCTCTTCATAAAAATACCCTTCTCTTAGATCTCCCAAGTCAAACATTAAAACTATTTTATGGATTATATTTTTTCTTTCACATATTTCATTTAATGCCTTTATTGTTTTCAACTCTGAATTAAAACTTATATCGCTATATTCTACAACTTCTTCTAACTCACTTATCATTGGTATTCTAATAAGCATCTTCGGTAAATCTATATTTTTTAATTTTTTTAAATTATTTATTCTAGAGTCTGCAATATAATCTATACCTTCTTCAACTAACTTCTCTACTACTTTCTCTCTTGCACAAAATGATTTAGTTACAAAAGCTAAACTTATATTGTTATCATGGCACATATGAGAAATAACTTTGACATTTTGTTTTAGTTTATTTATATCAATTTCTAATTTAGGGTACATAGCTTCTTCTCCTCAAAATTTAAACTTTTTAGCATAAGTTTTAAAGATGCCTCTTCATATTTCTTAGATAAAACACCAATAGAGGCCATAATATAATCATTATCTATTAGTATTTTTGTATTTTCTTTTGGCAGTAGTAATTCTTTATTTTTGTTGTACCTAGTTACATATTCTAAAATTTCAACCCTATTTGGAAGTCTAGTAAGTGCTCCACCTGTTCCAATTATATACTTAACACCTGTTAAATCCTTGCCTTCTGCTATTTTGCTTTTTCCATTAGTTCCATAAATATTCCTTATTCTCCCTACGTGTCTTATAATAGCTTTTATAACTGCTTCTTTTGTCAACCTTTCAACAAATAGTATTTCTTCTTTTGATTTTGGTATTGGCGGATAATTGTTCATTATTGAGTCTATATCTATTGATAGCTCTTCTTGTAAACTTTCTTTACCAATAACTTCTACTATATTTTTCATATTTACATATACACCCAAATCACCTTCTACACTTCTTTTTGAAACAGGTTCTGGGTTTACTAGTATTTTGTTAATGAATTCACTCCCTTCAGTAGCAGAGTGAACATCTGTAGTTGCTCCACCTACATCTAAAGTCAACAAGTCACCAATGTTTCTATAAAGAAGTTTAGATGCCTCCATTACCGCACCAGGAGTTGGTGTTATATTTTCATTCACCATATCCTTTATGTATTTCATACCTGGAGCTTTAGTTATATGTTCTTCAAATACATCTTGGATAATTTTTCTTGTTGGTTCTATATTTAATAAATCAATTTTAGGGTATACGTTTTCCGCTATATAAAGCTTGTAATTACTCTCTTCAAATATTAACTTAACTTCTTCATGATTTTCCACATTGCCAGCATATATAACTGGCACTCCTAGATTTAAAGATGATATCATTTCTGCATTATATATGGCAGTGTCTCTTTCTCCATAATCCACTCCACCAGCTATCAAAATTATATTTGGTTTTATTTCTTTTATTTTTTTTAAGTCAGTTCTTTTTATTTTTCCAGCTGTAACTTGCTTAATAACTGCACCTGCACCGAGTGCTGCTTCTTTTGCTGCTTTTACCGTCATATCATAAACCAATCCATGAACAGTCATTTTTAATCCTCCAGCAGCACTTGATGTTGCAAACATATCTTTATATTTAATTTCTCCTACATTTAAATTTGCCGCTAAATCTTTAATGGCACCTGATAAGCCATTTCTTACATCTCCACCTTCGAAAACTGTAGTAGGTGATTGACCCTGACCTAAAAATTCAGGGTCTTCACCATTAATATTATTGAAGGCGTTTACAACTGTTGTTGTGCTTCCTATTTCTGCAACTATGACATCTATTTCTAATATGCTTTTAGACATTTTGATTCATTTCTCTTCTTTTTTCTACTAAGAAAGTAGCTACATTTATACCTTTGCTATTTCTTCCAAAACCTGCATCTACTCCTTGTTCAATGGCTATTTCAGGTGTTACTTGTGTTCCTCCACAAGCGATCATTACTTTATCTCTTATTCCTTTTTCTATACAATACTCATGTAACTTCTTCATATTTTTATAATGTATATCATCATGGCTTATTATTGTAGATGCTAATATAGCGTCAGCATTTAATTCTATTGCTGCATCTACTAATTTTTCTACTGGTACTGAAGTTCCTAGATAATGACACTCTATACCATATTTTTCTATACCACCATGTTTTATATCTATTATTTCTCTTAACCCAACTGAATGCTCATCTTCTCCCACTGTTGCTGCAACAATTTTCATAGGTTTAGCATCTATGTCTTCTCTAATTTCTTCATCAGTTAATACTTTCGGTTCTTCTGGTATAACTAAATCATTTATATCTATATCAAAAGGAACTTTACCTTTCATTTCAATTCTAGTACCTTCAGATTCATGCATAACTTCTCTACTTATAACTTCAATATCTTCCAAATTCATCTTTTTACCAAATTCAAGAGCTGCAAATTCAGCAGTTCTTTTATCTGTTGGAAGCATCATTGTTATCATAACAATACCGTCTGCACACCATTCCATCTCAGGCTTTATTTTAGTTCCAAGTCTATATTCTTCTGATTCTTTTAATCTTGTTTCAACATTATCAAAATCATCAAGTTCATCTATATACACTATTTTTTCAGGATTTTCAAAAGTAGAACCTCCTATTAATGAAGCTGGATTATCTATAGCATTTTCATCATATTGAGCTACGTTATTATATCCAAAGTGAGCAGTTACAGGTGCAAAATAATCTTCATCTCTTTCGTAAACAGTGCCTTCTCCAACTCCTCCTTTTATTTTTCTTGATATTCCATCTCCGTTTCTTTCTGGATAATTTCCTGAATCAACAAAGAATCCTTGCTCAACAGCTTCGAAATATCCACCAGCTTCAATTATTTCTTCCATGTAAAGAACTGCTCTTTCTTTGATTTCTCTAGACTTATCTCTTAATTCACCTACATTTTTAAGTTCTATCATATCCATAAGTCCATCCATACCAATTAAGGCTTGTTTAGCTGTATCACATGCTTCTATATTATAAATATGCCATGGAACATTTCTGCCTTCGTCAGGAGTTATAGTTGATTGCACATCTGCCCTAGTTAATACTGATGTTAATAAGTTCAACACATGAGTAACTGTTGCTTCTCTAGTAGATGAATCCATATATTTAGTATTCATTTGAGCTCTCATTTTATAGTCACTGAAAAATTCTCTAAGTGCAACAGCATAAGGTAAATCAATTCTTAAACAAGGAGCAGGAGGAGCTGTTGGAGGAACTGTTGATAAGCAAATATTAGTTTTATCTATCCCTATTTTTTCAGAAAAAATTGAGTTTAAAGCATGTTGAACCATAAGTTCTGGCATTACCTTCCATGCTTCTCTTGCAGTTGCATTGGCATTATGAGCTCCATCTATTTGAGCCATATTAGCAAAAGCCATTATTTTTTTAGCTTCACAAGCATCTACAAAAGATCTTATCATGTTTATATTTCTATATAAAACGTTATATTGTGGATCTTGATGTGCTCCATTTATTCCTTCTTCAGCAAACATTACTGCTACTTCTGGCCCTGCAATACCACTTACATATGAATGATAATTAATAGGTCTTCCAACTTCTTCTTCTATAAAGTCTAGGGCTTTTCTTTGAGCTCTAACTTGCTTTCTTGTTATCGGAACACCACCAATACCTTGAGGGGTACCTTCTATAAGTCCATCAAAGTGTGATTGTCCAGCAGTTCTTATAACCATTAAGTGATCTGCACCATGGTGAGCTGCCATTCTCATTCTTCTTATATCATCTTCAAATCTTCCTGATGCAATTTCAGTAGTTATAACAGGTACTGGTTGAGGGTCTATATTATTAAAATATTTTGCTGATGGTAATGCAACACCATCTTTTAGAGGTTTTGTAGCTTGCTTGTATTCAAATGGACCCATCTCAAGATTTTCTACATGTTCTCTCCATGTCCATCCTCTTCTTTTTGGTCTATATTTGTCTAGATCTTTAAGAATATAATCTATATCTAATTTTTTATTTTCTTTTAGCATTCTACTTTTTCCCCCTCTCCAGTTACTTCCATAGTTGATTTTTCATTGTTATGAAATAAATCTACTACTTCATCCCAACCTTCACCATCTATTAACATTAATCCTGCTTCTCTAACTGTTATCCCTTTTTTCATTGCTAATTTATAAACTACATGACCAGCACCTTTTCCTATTAATCCTCTTTCCATAACTCCCTCTAATATTGGTTTTACTTCAAGAGAAGAAAATCCCATTCTAAGTAAAATAGATCTTTCTATTGATGGTGTTGTATTTTTTCTACCTAATTCTACCATTGGCTCAACTATTTGGCTTGCTAATTGCCAGAATCTGTCTTTTAGTTGTTGATCACTTAGTTCTTGAAGATGTTTTCTTCTAACTTCAAAATCATCTTGTCTTTTTTCCATATATATTCCCCCTCATTTATTTACCACTATAACTATGGTTTTCACCTATTTATATTTATTTAATAACTCCTATTTCAAATTATCTAAAACTTCTATTACAAACTCTCTAGAAGTCTTTGTCTCTTTCATTAGAAACTCAATATCTTCATTACTTAAATTATCGACATCATCTATTTTATTGTTTAATACACAATTTTTTATATAAGATCTTCTTATTTTATTCATATCAACATCTACACATTTTAATAGTTCTGGACTTTGTGGTAGTATTAAATTTTCACCAGCGATTTCATCTTTTGGATTACCAAATTTTATTTCTATTCCATTTTCTCTGGCGAAAGTAAGTTGAGGATTAATATGCTTTCCAGCTCCAGTGTATTCAGTTTCTTGAACTACTATAATTTTATCCTCATCTAACTCTTGTGCTAAAGAAAATGCTGCTGTTAAAGATGTATTTCCTGCAGGACCTCTTTCAATACCTTCTAACTGTGCCAACAACTCAGTTATATAAAATACCTCTCCTTGTTTAACTAACACATATCTATCCATATATCTAAGTGGTCTAGCTGCTGATCTAGGAACATCAGATCTATCTGGCCATGTACAAAATGGAATTCCAAAACCTGTATGTCCTGTAGTAAAGGATTTTCTATTAAACTGACTGTCACTAGCCATATGTAATCCTTTTAAGTCAACGCTAGCGCCTACAACTTGAGTATTCAAAGCATCAGCTTTTATTAAGCCTCTTGCTGTTCCTGTAAGGTTGCCACCGCCTGCATTAGTACAAACAACTACATCAGGATTTTTTCCATATTTTTGTTTAAATTGAGTAGATAATTCATCTCCTAAAGTTTCAACACCAGCTATACCAAATGGAGAATATAAAGAAGCATTAAAATATCCTGTTTCCTCAAGTAAAGCTAAAAATGTATAAAATAACTCTGGCCCAACTGTTAATTGAACAACTTCTGCACCATAAGCTTCACATTTTCTTGCTTTTTCAATAATTTCTGGCTGTCCTATTCCCTTTGAATCATAGCACTCTTGAACTATTATACATTTTAAACCTTGCATAGCTGCTTGAGATGCTACGGCCGCACCATAATTACCACTAGTTGCTGCTATTACACCTTTATATCCCATTTTTTTTGCATGGTATACAGCAGTAGCTGCTCTTCTTGCTTTGAAACTACCAGAAGCATTCATTGCCTCATCTTTTATAAAAATTCTAGCTCCTTTTCCTTTTGGAGCACATTTTCTTGCTAACTTAGTTAAATTTTTAAGTTCTATTATTGGAGTGTTCCCTACAGCATATTGTGATTGAATAGACTCTATCTCTTCAAGTGTGTATCCAGTTTCACTCATCATTTTTTCATAATCAAATCCAATACCATTTTCTTCAAAAGTAGAATAATCTAATCCTATGGCATTTTTCATTATTTCATTTTTTCTACCCATAACAGCTTCATAACTCATATCTTTTTGTAAAACACTACTACTCATTATCTTCACCTCCAAATAATATTTCCTTTGCTTGAATTCCTATTTGAAGTAACTCTGGTATGCACTTACCATAGTCATGAGTATAATATGGATTTACTTGAACTAAATTACCTTTTACAAGTCTTCCTGTTATAGTTTTTACTTCAACCAAATCCCCTATATTAGCATCTTTTTGTATAAATCCTTTTACCCACATTTCCAATGGCACTTTCTTAGTATCATCTGGAACTTGTGGAGCTCTTTCATCAGGTGTTAATACTAGATTGTGTATAATAACCCAATCATTACATTTTGCATCCATTTTGTTCTCCCCCTTTGCCTACTATCTAATTTTCAACTTCAATCCTTATATCTCTACTGTTGCATCTTCTTCTAATTCAACTTCTATTTGATCTCTTACATCACCCATTATTGCTCTTGGTACTGGTATATCTAACATAGTTTTTAGACCTGGTCTTGCATTTATTATTAGAGGTATAGAGTTTACTATCATTGCATATGTTCCTATTCCTCCAGGTATTTCAGGGTTTATTTGTAAATCTATATTTGGTATTCCTTTTATTGATATATAATCTCCTGTTTTAGTTCCTTCAGCTTCTGGTATTATTTGTTGTGGATGTTCCATTTCTACTAAAACTTTTCCATTTACATATCCGTATCCGCATTGTCTACAACCAGCAACATTTCCTGCTAAAGCTTCTCCATATTTAGACTGTCTGTCTACTGTAGTCATTATCGGCTCTTTTGTTTGCTCTATTTTATCTAACTTCCATCCTAGTCCATCTGCAATCATATTTATTGATTCCACAAATCCGACATGACCTGCTATTGTATTATTTTCTACACCTTTTAAGAATTCTTCTTTACTTACACCTACTCCTTGTTCTACCATAACTGCTTTTCCAAATGGAGATAAATCATTTACTCTTTTAGCACTTATACTATTAACTTCTTCGCAAGTTCCTGATAAAGCTAAAACTAATAAATCTAATACAAATCCTGGATTTATACCTGTTCCTAAAACACTTACACCATTCTCTTTTGCAACTTCATCCATTTTTTTAGCTAAGTCTGGATCATCAGCTTGTGGATATGCCATTTGTTCAGCAGTAGAAATAACATTAATTTTTTTCTCTAATAGATAAATTATTTTATCAAAAGCTTTTTTTGTAAAAGAGTCAGTCGCTAATAAAACAACATCACAACTTTTTTCTGTAAAAGCTTCTTCATAGTTACCATTTATAATAACTTCGTTTCTATCTCCTCTTTCTATATCTAAGACATCATATATGCTTTTACCTGCAGTACTTCTGCTGCAAACTGATACTATTTCCATACCATCTTTTTTTAATATCATATTTGCCATTCCTGTTCCCATTGCTCCAAATCCCCAAATTCCTATTCTTACTTTTCTCATTACTAAATCCTCCCAAATAAATTATTTTAATTTTCTTACAATTTTTATAAAGCACAAATTATGCCAACTTTAAATTATTAAGCTTAATTTTTTCTCAAGCCTTGTGTTTAGCTCATATATATTTTTTTTTAATTTGAATCTTTTTTCTAATTAATTTTTTTTAACAAAAAAAAGAGCAAAAAGTTTTGCTCTTACGCAAATTTTTTTGCTCTTTTTATTTATTAAAATTTTTTATATTATACTTTTTCATTTTATACTGCAAATTTTGCCTATTTATTCCCAGAATAGCTGCTGCCTTACTAATATTGTATCCCGTTTTTTCTAAAGATTCTATTATATATCCTTCTTCTATATCTCCTATAATATGATCTAATGTTTTGTATTCTAAATCGTCCAAAGAATAGCCATCATTTATTTTTTTTTCTTTCAAATTATAATAATCATTTAAATGAATCATTTCAGGAACTATATTTTTTTCATTGTCCATCATACTCATAGTTGAATATATTACATTTTCTAATTCCCTTACATTTCCTTGCCAACTATGTTTTTTTAAATAATTAATACTATCATAAGAAATACCCTTTACGTTCTTGTTCAATTTTTTATTATATTTTTTAATAAACATATCACAAAGCAATGATATGTCTTCTTTTCTTTCTCTTAATGGTGGTATTTCTATATTTATTACATTCAGTCTATAGTATAAATCTCTTCTTATTTTATTTTCGTTTAATATTTGAGTTGGACTTTCATTAGTTGTCGCTATAACTCTAACATCAACAGGTATGTCTTTTGTTCCTCCGACTCTTCTAACATAACCTTCCTGTAACACTCTAAGTAGTTTTGCCTGTAGAGCCATAGGCATTGAATTTATTTCGTCTAATAATAAAGTTCCTTTGTTGGCTTGTTCAAACAAACCAGGCCTATCGACTGCTCCCGTAAATCCTCCTTTTATAGTTCCAAAAAGTATTCCTTCAAATAAAGATTCTGGTAGCGCTGCACAATTTTGTGCTATAAAAGGATGTTCTTTTCTATTACTAGCATAATGTATAGATTGGCTAATTAATTCTTTACCAGTTCCAGTTTCTCCATATATAAAAACTGATGCATCAGACTTGCTTGCTTTCTCACACTTTTTAATAGAAGCTTTCATCAACTTACTGTTTCCTATAATATCTTCAAATCTATATCTTCCTTCTAATTTATTTTCTTTATTTGTTGAATTATTTTTTAAGTTTGTTACTTGCTTAGATAAAGTTTCTATTGTTGTAATATCCTTTGATATTTCTAAAGCACCTATGAAATCATTGCCATTTATAATTGGGATTGTAGTATTTAACGTAGTTATTTCTTTTCCATTTTTATCAACATATCTCTGCATATTATTTTCTATGGTCTTTTTTTTATTTAGTACCTCTAACAATGTGCTATTTTTTATATTCATTTCATCAACAATATCCACAAATGACTTACTCATTACATAATTTTTACTCATTTTTTCTATTTTTTCCATACAGTCATTATAGATTATTGTTTTACCCTTATTGTCTATAAAATGTATCCCCTCATCAATATTTATTAATATTTCCCTCATTAATATTTCATATAGTTCTAAATTCAATAGCTCCCCCTCCAAAATAACTGACTTAATTATGAATTTTTTATTATTCTATAAGATCACTTATTTCTTTTACGTAATTTATCACCGCTCCATTTAACTCTTCTTGAAATACTTTATTTTCACTAAACGGTACTTCATCACTATTGCTCATATAAACATTTGAAATTAATTTAGTATTTATACACTTAAAAAATAAATCCATTACAAGTTGTCCGCCTAAAAATTGATTTTCATATTTAGGTTGGCCTCCTACAGCTATAAACATTCCTCTTCGTTCTTTTTTTACATCTATAGAAGGCTGCTTTAATATATATTTACTTGAGTAAAATGCTTGAGTTCTATCTACTAATGTTTTTATTTTTGTTGAAATACTTTGGAAGAACATTGGACTTACTACAATAGTCCCTATGGATTTATCAAATTCTTCATATAAAGGTGTCATATCATCTTTTATTACACATTTTCCAGTTCTTTCACAGTATCCGCAGGCTATGCAATAATCTATATTCATTTTGTAAATATTTAATACTTCGTAGTTAATTTGATTTTCATCTAATTTATTAGTTATGTTTTCAATTATTTTACTACAATTTTTACTTCTTCTAGGACTGCCATTAATAATCAAAACTTTATGCTTTTTATCCATAACCCCTCCTATATATTCTTTAGCATTAGAATTAAAATATCATCATCAAAATTATCATTTCCAGTAAATTTTTCTGTTTCTTTTTTTAGATTTTCTACAATTTTATTTTTATTATTTTTATAATTACTTTTAACAAAGTTCTTTAGTCTGTCTAAACCAAACTCTTCTTTATACTGATTCTTGATCTCTAAAGTTCCATCTGTAAACATAAATACCATAGGGTAATTTTCTATACTAAATGTATTACTATGATATTCTCCATCTGGTAATACCCCTATAGGGATTCCTTTTTTGCAATTAAGACTTTCCACAAGTTCACCATTATCATCAATAATTATAGGACTATAGTGTCCTGCATTAGAAACAGACAATATATTTCTTTCTGTATCAAATACATTTATTAAAGCTGTGGCAAATACACCCATCTTATCGAACTCATCATATAATATTTTGTTTAAATGTGTAGCTATTTCACCAGGTGTTTTATATTGATAACACAATGTTTTAAAAGCTCCTTTTATCATTGCAACCATGTAGTTCGCAACAATACCATGCCCCATTACATCTGCTATAATAAAAGCTACTCTTTTATCATCAATTTTGTGAGCATAGTAAAAATCCCCACCTACGACTGTTGCTGGTCTATGATAAAATTCTAACTCTTTCTCATAATTACACTTTATTTTACTATCGTTCATAATAAGTTTTTGCTGTTTATTAAGAATATTTAGTTCCTTAGCAATTAATTTATGTTTTACATTTTGCTCACTATAGTCATAAAGTTGCATAGCAACTGTAACTTGCTTTGATAATATACTTAATATATTTAAATCATCATCTTCATACTTTTTACCATCTGTACATAAAATTACACCTATTGATTCAGATTCATTAGATAACTTATAGAAAATATACGTATCTACATTTAAAGTTATTTCTCTTTCTAGATTTGTATCATTTACATATAATCCCGGAACATTTTTTGATAAAAGTAACTTAATAGTATCTTCTACATTGGTATCTCTTTCATCAAGTTTACAATAAGATCTAAATATTTTATTTTTACAATTATTCTTATCTATTAAAATAACTGAATCTCTACTATTTGTAATTTTCTTAGCTATTTCACTCAAATGTACTAAAAACTCATCTATATTTTTATTTTGATAAAGTTTTCTTGTAGCTTCACTTATTAGTTCTAGAGAATTTCTAAGTTTATCTATTATAAAATTCTTTTCACTATTTTTTTCTGTTATTTCTATAGATAAAGCTATTAGGGATGCTATGGAAGAGACGAAATCTATATCTTCATCCTTTAAAACATCACTCTCATCTAAAAAACAAGTCATAAAACCTACTACTTTTTTATTATATATTAAGGGAAATACAATCCTTCCTGTATAGTGTTCATGATTTGCCAAGTCTCTTTCCTTTATAGCTCTTTCATCTTCAAAAACATTTTTTATATAAATAATTTTTTTATATTCTACTGCATCGTGAATATACTCAGGATAATCTTCATAAAAATCAAACTTCACACCCTTGGCATCCTTAGATTTAAAAGTTTGCTTTATGTATTCCAGGCTATTTGAACATACTAGATAAGCATGCTCATAGTCATTGTTATAAAATAAATTAACACAAGCTTTTCTAGGAAAAACTACTTCAAGCATTTTTTCTATTATTTTGTCCTTTATCTCAAAGAAATTAGTAGACTCTGCAACTAATGAAGATATCTCTACTAAATTTTTCATCTTCATACTAATATTGCTCATAAATACATCCTTCCCTCCTATAAGATTTCCTTTTTCTAGAACTTATTGTAACATATTATCTTTTATTTATATATACAAATTACCTTTTTACGTCTTTTGGGAATAAAGATTTGTTATTATTTAAGTCTAGTACTTCTGTGGCAATTCCTTTGTCACTAGGAATAAAAGTTAAATTAATTTTAAAATTTTCTATATACACACTGCTTACAACATTAGTTTTAAATCTTAATAAAAATTCCAAATTCCCCACTCTTTTTAAATTATCTATCTCATTATAATTTGTATGAAATCCATTAACAGTAGCTGTAATTGGTACAACGTACTCACCTTCATTCAAATGAATATCATGCGAAAACCATAGATTTTCATTACACTTCTTATAGCTTTGTTCTTTACTACATACTTGATATAAGCACGGTAATATACTTAAAGTACAGCTTTTTTTCACTTTTATTTTAATATTTCCATTTAAATTTACTATATAATTTCTTTTTAAAGGTATTGAGTAAGACACATTTTCCATAGTAATATAATTATTTGACTTTAAAACTCTATATCCATCTTCATCACTTTTATTCCAAATTAAAAACTTATTAAAAGGTTGAGTGTTTGCATAAGCTTCCGTATTACTTTCTATTTTTGCAAATTCAATTATAAAATTTCCTAAGAACTCTACATATTTGCTCATATCATTTTTATCTCTTCCTCTTCCATGAAGATTTTCCCTCCACTCAAGACAAAGAGCTGGTATTTTATACCTTTCACATACATAATTACTAAAAACAGGTGATATGGAAGATCCAAAAATAGTTCTATTTTCATTAGAGTTAAACTTTTTAAGAGTGTCGATAAATCTACCTAAGTAATTATCTACAAATCTAGGATAGTAAACTATTCTTTCAGCATCTACTGAAATAATATTATGCAAGTCTATTAATCCAACTAAATTATCTTCATATACATCTTCTACTAACTTCTTTATACTTTTCATTTCTATTTCACTAAAAGGACTTTCACCCTTGTAATAAATTTGGCCTTTTTTAGATTTTAAACTATTATATTCTTCCCATAAATAATCACTGTTTCTATTTAGATCAACGTCATTATAATTATTTCTACTATCATTTTCAAACCCCCAAGGGTTAACACTTGGTACAAAAATTAACCTTACTTTATTCTTAATATAATTTAATTCTTCATGATTTACATCTTCTTTACATAATAATTCTAAAAATCTAGCTACACCAAAAAAAGGGGTATATTCATTTCCATGTATACCCGAAATTAAAACTATTGTTTTTTCATAATTGATTGGTTTAAAATCATAGCTATAAATATTGTATTTATTTGATGAATCCTTACTTAATATTCTTTTACTTACGTATTTGTTATCTACTAGTTTATTTAAAATAGCATCTAAAGATTTTTCATAATCTCTATT
>NZ_JANKBY010000259.1:0-5396 GCF_024621905.1 Terrisporobacter muris | reverse complement strand
GCAAGGTTAAGACCCCATGAAGACTACATGGTTGATAGGTCAGAGGTGGAAGTGTGGTAACATATGTAGCTTACTGATACTAATAGGTCGAGGACTTGACCAAAATAAACCTAAAGGTTTATATCGCCAACTAAATCTTTAATTATATGTTTATAAGGAAGATTTCAGTTGCTAAAAATAAATAATGGAAAACATTAAATGTTAGCAGTTTTGAAAGTACTAACAAAAGTTAATACTTTATATAAAGATTATGTGGTTATTATAGCAAAGAGGATACACCTGTTCCCATTCCGAACACAGAAGTTAAGCTCTTGAGCGGCAATGGTACTTGGGGGGCGACCCCCTGGGAGAGTAGCACGTAGCCACGTAATTTTTTTTATATAAAATAAAAGCCATGTAAAAACCCAACTAAAGAAGCCATGTAAATAAAAAAATAATTTACATGGCTTTTTCGTGTATTATATGTGTTTTATTCCATTATTTCTAAAATAAAACGTTCCAATCTATTTAATCCTTCTAAAAATTCTTTTTCTGAACAAGCATAAGATATACGTACATATTCATCTATTCCAAAAGCTTGTCCAGGAACTATAGCTACATTATATTTAGATAAAAATTCATCACAAAATTCAACAGAGAAACTTTTATTATATTTATACTTTTCAGCAACTTGTGATAAATCTATAAATACATAAAATGCGCCATTTGGATAAATATAATCTATATATTTTATAGTATTTAACTTAGAAGTAATTAAATCTCTTCTAGACTTATATATTTTCACCATATTGTCTATATCATCTTTACAATATTTTAATGCGCCATATCCTATATATTGTGAAGTTAAGGACGGGTGTGAAATTAAATGCCCTTGTATTGCACTAATTCCTTTTGCGATTTTCTTATTTGAAGCAGTGTACCCTAATCTAAGTCCAGTCATTGCTGCTGATTTTGCAAATCCATTAACAGTAATGGTGATATTCTTTACTTCTTCTCCTAAGGAGGCTATAGATACAAATTCATTATTGTAACAAATTCTTTCATAAATTTCATCAGATAATATATAGATATTTTTTTCTAAACATATATTTACTATTTCTAATAGTTCTTCTTTTGTATAAACACTTCCAGTTGGATTAGATGGATTATTTAATAAAAGCATTTTAGTTTTATCAGTTATATATTTCTTTAATAAGTCTGCTGTTAATTTAAAGTCATTTGTTTTACTTGTTTCAATTGGAACAGGAACTGCATTAACAAGCTTAGTCATTTCAAAGTAACTCACCCAGTACGGTTTCGGTATCAAAACTTCGTCTCCAGGATCTGTAACTACCAATAAAGCATTTGTTATAGCATTTTTGGCACCACTAGATAAAACTATTTCATCTATAGAGTAATAGCAATTATTTTCTTCCAATAATTTTTTACATATTTCCTCTCTAAGTATAGTTACACCAGGAACTAAATCATACTTTGTACAATTTTCATTTAGAGATTTTATTCCATACTCAATAGCCTTTTCAGGCACATTGAAATCTGGTTCACCTATACTTAAACTAATAACATCCATACCTGATTCTCTCATATTTTTTACCTTTGAACTAATTCCTATAGTGCAAGAAGGTGAGATAATATTAAGTCGATTAGATAGCATTTTTTACCCCCTTAAATAAGTATATTATTTATAATACAATAAAATGGAAAAAATTTCATGAAAAATAATAACTTTTCTTGACAAAAAAGGTTTTAAGTACTTTATAGACAAAGTATTTTAATAAATGTTATTCTATTATAAATAAGGGATATATACCATATATAGTGGTTAAACTATAAAAGTCATACAATATATAGTAATTAGGAGGGGTTTTTATTGTTAGAATATATTAGAAAAAGAGACGGAAGAATAGTCAAACTTAATGAAGATAGAATAACAAGAGCTATATTTAAGGCGGCAAGTGAAGTCGCAAAAGAGGAAGGTGTAGCGCCTAGTTATGAAACATCTGAAGAATTGACTCAAAATGTAATAAAGATATTGAGCTCCAAATTTAGGGATACAGTTCCTGGAGTCGAAGATATACAAAACATAGTAGTAAAAGTCTTGATAGAGGATGGTCATGCTAGAACTAGTGAAAAATACATTACATATAGAAATGAAAGAAGTAGAATAAGAAATTCACGTACAAGACTTATGAAATCTATAAGTGAAATAACATTTGAAGATGCTAGTGATGCTAATATAAAAAGAGAAAATGCTAATATTGATGGAAATACTGCTATGGGAACTATGTTGCAGTATGGAAGTACAGTTTCTAAGGAATTTTGTAAAACTTTTGTATTAAAACCTGAACATGTTAATGCTCACGATAGTGGAGATATACATATACATGATATGGATTTTCTTAATATGGGAACATTAACATGTTGTCAAATTAAGCTAGATAAACTTTTTGAAAAAGGATTTTCAACAGGTCATGGTTTTTTAAGAGAACCAAATAGTATTATGAGTTATGGTGCTTTGGCGGCTATTGCCATTCAGAGTAATCAAAATGATCAACATGGTGGACAAAGCATACCTTTCTTTGATTATGATATGGCTAAAGGTGTATATAAAACTTTTAGAAAATTATATATAGATAATTTATTAAAAGGGATTGAACTATTAGCAAGTAAAAATGATATAGAAAAAGTAAAATATATAGTATACTCTACAGAAAATGAAATAGGATTAAAAGTAGGATTGAAACAAGATGATGAATATAAAGCTTTAGAGAGAAAAAAACTAATTAAGCAGTTTAATATTGATATGGAAATGGCAAGTAGAATACAAGAATTTGCATATAAAGAAGCATATAAAGAAACAGATAAACAAACATACCAATCTATGGAGGGTCTTATACATAATTTAAATACAATGCATTCTAGAGCTGGAGCACAAGTACCATTTTCAAGTATAAACTTTGGTACAGATACATCTTTAGAAGGTAGAATGGTAAGTAAGAATTTACTATTATCAATGGAGAAAGGTTTAGGTAATGGAGAAACAGCCATATTCCCTATACTTATATTTAAGGTAAAAGAAGGCGTTAATTTAAATGAAGAAGATCCTAACTATGATTTGTTTAAATTATCATGTAGAGTATCTGCAAAAAGATTATTTCCTAACTTTAGTTTTTTAGATGCTCCTTTTAATATAGAATACTATGAACCTAATAATCCAGAAACAGAAGCAACCTATATGGGATGTAGAACGAGGGTAATGAGTAATATATGTGGAAAAAATGAAGTGAGTGGTAGAGGAAATTTATCTTTTACAACTATAAACTTGCCTAGACTTGGTATAGAGCATGGAATAGTGAAAAATGATAAAATTGATTTAGATGGTTTCTTTAAAGATTTAGATGATAAAATAGAGTTAGTAATAGATCAACTACTAGAACGAATGGTGATACAAGGAAATAAAAAAGTCAAAAATTTCCCGTTTTTAATGGGTCAAGGTATATGGAGAGATTCAGATAAGTTAAGCTATGAAGATAGACTAGAAGAAGTGATTAAGCAAGGAACCCTAACACTTGGATTTATTGGTTTAGCAGAGTGTTTAATAGCTTTAACAGGAAAACACCATGGAGAAAGTGAAGAGTCACAAGAACTAGGACTAAAAATTATATCACATATGCGAAAAAGAATGGATGAGGCTACTGATAAATATAAATTGAATTTTTCTTTAATAGCGACACCAGCAGAAGGATTATCTGGTAGATTTACATCCATAGACAAAGGGATTTATGGAGAATTAAAAGGCATAACAGACAAAGAATATTATACGAATTCATTTCATATACCTGTATATTACAAGATAAGTGCATATGATAAGATAAAAAAAGAAGCGCCTTATCATGCATTAACAAATGGAGGGCATATTACATACGTAGAGTTAGATGGAGATACATCGAATAATTTAGAGGCCTTTGAAACAATAATAAAAGCCATGAAAGAATCTGGAATAGGATATGGTAGCATAAATCACCCTGTAGATAGAGACCCTATATGTGGTTATTCAGGAGTTATAGAGGGGCATATATGTCCAAAGTGTGGTAGAAATGAAAATGATAGTGATGTAAAATTTGAAAGAATAAGAAGAATAACTGGGTATTTAGTAGGAACTGTAGACCGATTTAATGATGCAAAGAAAGCGGAAGTCAGAGATAGAGTGAAACATAAATAAAAATATTAAAGGTAGTGGTTAGATGAAATTACGATTAGCCTCGGAATTAACATATGATAGTATTGTAGATGGACCTGGACTTAGAATGGTTATTTGGACTCAAGGATGTATACATCATTGTTATAAATGTCACAATCCTCAAACTCATAAGTTAGATGGTGGAGTTATTGTTGATACGGACTGTATCATAGAAGAAGTGAAAAAGCTAAAACTACATAGAGGTATAACTTTATCAGGAGGGGAACCTTTTTTACAACCAAAAGCATTATCGTTAATTGCGAAATCAGCACAGTTAGCAAACTTAGATGTTTGGTGTTATACTGGATTTAAATTTGAATACTTAATAAACAAAGAAAATCCTCTATATATGTACAACAAAGATTTATTACAATATATAGATGTATTAGTAGATGGAAAATTTGTATATGAAAAAAAGAATATAGACTTAAAATTTAGGGGATCATCAAATCAAAGAATAATAGATGTTAAAAAAAGTTTAGAAAAAGAAGAAATAATATTGAAATACGAATATATGGATAAAAAATTGAATATGGTAAGATGATTTTTAAGGAAGATGATATTATTTATTGTCTTCCTTTGTTTTATTTTTCTAATATATGAATAAAAATAAAATAAAAAAATATGTGAATAAATATGATATGTTTGTGGATAAAATATAATGGAATTCATTTAAAGTTTGGAATTATAACATACATAAAAATGTGGAAATGTGGATAAAAATATATAGAAAAATTAATGAAAAAATATTTGAAAAAAGGTGTTGACGATAAAAAATAAACCTGGTATAGTAATACTTGTCCTTGAGACAAGGGCAAAACAGCAACAAAACTTTTGAAAAAGTTGTTGACAAAGTAAGTCTTTAGATGGTAATGTAATAAATGTGAAAAAGATAACGAGTTAACAAAAAATCAAAAAGATGTTGACAAAGGAAAAAAGCTTTGATAAAATTAAGAAGCTTTTAAAAATAAAAGAACTTTGAAAATTAAACAGTAGGTTAACAATAAATTAATTCTTTAAGAATTAAACTGAAACAACAAACAAACCAAGCCAGATATTCAGATAATGATTAGTCTGAGCAATGGACAACTTTTTTATGAGAGTTTGATCCTGGCTCAGGATGAACGCTGGCGGCGTGCCTAACACATGCAAGTCG
>NZ_JANKBY010000258.1:0-5406 GCF_024621905.1 Terrisporobacter muris | reverse complement strand
AATTGTTAATGAATAAGTTGTATAGTAAATTTTTTGCTCCAAAAACTATGATTGAAGACATAAAAAAAGTTGTGTAGGTTATAATATTTAACATGAGGTGTATAAAATTAAAAATAATGTAAATATAGTTATAATTTTATTTATTTATTAAATACACAACAAATGAACGTACTTATATGGAAACAAATGCAATTTTACAATTAGTTAGGAATCTGATAAAATATAAGAGATATTGTTCTCTGGGAGGCGATTTTGTGAGCAATAAGAATAAAGAAAAAATTATGTTTACTTTACCTGACTATATTTTATCTGAAGTAGATCAAATAGTGCAGATGGAAAATAGTAATAGGGAAGACTTTGCAAAGGCTGCTTTTCAGTTTTATATAACCCAAAAAAAGAAAATTAACCTAAAAGAAAGTATGATAAAGGGTTATAAGGAAATGGCTAAAATCAACTTATCATTAGCGGAACTTGGTATGACAGATGAAGTATCTTTGGATGATGATTCTGAAGGAGATATAGCCAAAGTTGAATAATCTTAGCTTAGATATTAAGCGAGGAGATTTATTTTATGCAGATTTAAGTCCAGTTATTGGCTCGGAACAAGGAGGCGTTAGACCTGTTTTAATAATCCAAAATAATATAGGAAATAAATATAGCCCTACGGTTATAATTGCTGCTATAACATCCCAGATTAATAAAGCAAAATTGCCTACCCATATAGAAATAAGTTCTAGTGAATACGGACTTAATAAAGACTCTGTAATTCTCTTAGAGCAAATTAGAACCATAGACAAAAAGCGGCTGAGAGAAAAAATAGGTTATCTAGATAATAAAACTATGCTAAAAGTAAATAATGGGCTGCAAATAAGTTTAGATTTATTTAGCATATAAAAAATTATTGATATAGTAGCATATCAATAATTTTTTTGTTTTATATACAAAAAACGCAAAAAAATACCATAAAGATGTTATAATATAATGAGATTTAAATACAATATGGCTAATTAACCAATAGCCTCAGTATATAACTAGGGAGGTAAATTACATGAGAGACCATAAAGGATTAAATGAGATTACTAATGTAATAAGAAAAGACATCGTCTCAATGATATGTAAATCAAAATCAGGGCATCCAGGTGGTTCATTATCAGCGGTTGAGATTTTAACAGCTCTTTACTTTGATCAAATGAATATTGACCCAACAAATCCAAAAATGGAAGATAGAGATAGATTTGTACTATCAAAAGGTCATGCAGCACCAGCTTTATATGCAACATTAGCTGAAAGAGGATATTTTGATAAAGAAGAGTTAAACAGTTTAAGAAAATTAGGAAGTATGCTTCAAGGGCATCCTGATATGAAAAAAATACCTGGTGTAGAAATGTCTACAGGTTCATTAGGACAAGGTTTTTCAGTTGCATGCGGAATGGCTATGGCAGCTAAATTAGATAACGCTCCATGGAATGTATATGCATTACTAGGAGATGGAGAAGTTCAAGAAGGTATTATATGGGAAGCTGCTATGAGTGCAGCTCACTACAAGCTTGATAATATGATAGCGTTCCTTGATTACAATGGACTTCAGATTGATGGAGAAGTTGAATCAGTAATGAGCATTAATCCTATAGAGGATAAGTTTAGAACTTTTGGATGGAATGTAATAACTATTGATGGTCATGACTTTGACCAAATATTTGCAGCATTAGATATGGCAAAAGATACAGTAGATAAGCCAACAATGATAATTGCTAAAACAGTAAAAGGTAAAGGGGTATCTTTCATGGAAAACCAAGCTTCATGGCATGGAAGTGCACCAAGTGAAGAACAACTTGAACAAGCATTATCAGAATTAGGAGGTGCTTTCCATGAGTAAAATAGCAACTAGGGAGGCTTACGGAAAAGCCTTAGTTAAATTAGGGAAAATGAATGACGATGTAGTAGTTTTAGATGCAGATTTATCTAAATCAACTAAAACAAATGACTTTTTAAAAGCATACCCAAATAGATTTTTCAACATGGGTATAGCAGAACAAAACTTAGTAGGTGCTGCTTGTGGTTTTGCAGCAGCAGGTAAAGTACCTTTTGCAAGTACATTTGCAATGTTCGCTACTGGAAGAGCATTTGAGGTAATAAGAAACTCAGTATGCTATCCTAAATTAAACGTAAAAATAGCAGCTACACATGCAGGTATTACTGTTGGAGAAGATGGTGGTTCTCACCAAAGTGTAGAAGATATATCTTTAATGAGATCTATCCCAAACATGACAGTAGTTGTTCCAGCTGATGGAATAGAAGCTGAAAAGATGATATTTGCAGCAGCTGAGTTTGATGGACCAATGTACATTAGACTTGGAAGAAGTGCAGTTCCAACAATATTTGAAGAAGACTATAATTTTGAAATTGGAAAAGGTGTTGTACTTAGAGATGGTAACGATGCTACGATAATAGCTTGTGGAATAATGGTTAATGAAGCTTTAATAGCTGCAGATATGTTAAAAGAAGAAAACATAAATGCTAGAGTTATTAATATGTCTACAATAAAACCAATAGATACAGACCTTATAATAAAAGCTGCTAAAGAAACTAAAGCAATAGTTACAGCAGAAGAACATAGTGTAATAGGTGGATTAGGATCAGCTGTAAGTGAAGTTGTATCTGAAAGTAACCCTATAATAGTTAAAAAGGTTGGAATGAATGATTGCTTCGGTGAATCAGGGACTCCAAGTGAATTATTAGAAAAATATGGTTTAACTGCTAAAAACATAGTAGAAAAAGTTAAAGAAGCATTAAACTAGTATATATATAGCGTATTTAATATTTTATTAAATACGCTTTTTTTATTGTAATGTATTTATATCTTATCTTAGTTATTGAGAAAATATAAATTACAATCTATTTATTATTCTATCGAAGATTATTACCTCATATATTTATAAGAGATAGGGGGGATAATGTGGAGATTAAGTTTAATATCAAAGGAGTAATATATGGTGTAATACTAATATTATTTATAGTTTTAGGATTTGTCTTTATACCTAAATTATTTTTAGATAATTCAAAACCAGTTGATTTCACAATGGTACAAAGAGAATCTATACCAGATAAAATATTAGATATTATGGATAAGTACGAAGACGAGGAGAGAGCTTTAGCAGTAAAACTAAATGGTAAAATATACGTTATAGTAACAAGGGGAGAAAAAGAACATGGTATAAACATAGATAAAATCACCATGGATACAGTGGAAGAAAAAACTGTTATGATAGTGAATATTACATATAAAGACAAGAGTAAGTCTTATCCTTTTGTAGTTGCTGAAACAAATCTTAAATCTTTGCCAGACAAAATCCAATTGAATACAACAAAAGAAGAAAAATAGAATAAGAGCTCTTGAATTAATCAAGAGCTCTTATTTATTTGAGTCAAGCGAATTTTATTTTGGTGTTAATATTGTTGATTCGGTTACTATATAATCTAGCTGAGCATCATGGTCTTCTTTTGGAACCTCATTAAAAATTTGTAAATCAAATGCGATTCCAACGGTAACAGCATCTTCTCTTAGATTCTCAAGAAATCTATCATAAAAACCTCCACCGTAGCCAAGTCTATAGCAGCCTTTATCATAGGCTACAGCAGGTACTATAACTACATCTAAATCTTTAATGTCTATAGTCGTAGAACATTCAGGTTTTGGCTCTCTAATATTATAAGCACCATACTGAATTCCATTTTCTAAATCTGTAATTTGAGAAGGTATTAATTTTCTTTCTTCTTTTAAAGTTATGGGAGATGCAACAGTTTTTCCTAAGTTGATAAGCTTATTAATTAAGCTATCTGTAGCAACCTCGTTATTAAAGTCTAAATAAAGCATAATAGTTTTAGCATTTTTTACACAGTCTAACTGAAGTAGCTTTTCTGTGATTATATCTGAGTTGTGCTTAATAAAATCTTTGTCCTTTTCTTTTCTAAGGTTAATAACCTTTTTTCTAAACTCTTTTTTCATATAATCTACACCTCTTAATTATGGTATTATATAATTACCGTAATTTTACTTTCTTAATATAAATTTTAGTTAAATTATAGATTTAAATCAATATAATTGATAAATAGTAATAAAAAGACAAGCTAGTCATATAATATATAGTAGATTGATTAAAGGAGAGATGAACAAATGATATCTAAGAAGAGGGCTCTTATATATTCTATTATTCTTGTAATAGTAACTGTAATTGGAACAACAATGTTTCAAATAACATTGGGGAACAAAGTAATAATATCTAAAGATTTATATGAATCTTATGCGAAGTATAATAAGTTATTGGGATTAGAAGAACTTATTCAGGAGGATTATTATAAAGAAGTATCAGAAAATAATCTAGTAGATGGAGCACTAAAAGGATTATTTGAAGGTCTTAATGACCCATATTCACAATACTATACAACAGATGAATTTCAAAGTTTAAAAGAGCAAACAAGTGGTTCTTTTGTTGGAATAGGAGTATACATAGGTGTTAATCCTGAAGATAATAAGTTAACAATAATTTCACCAATAGAAGGTTCACCCGCAGCTAAAGCAGGAATTAAATCTGGAGATATAGTGCTAAAAGTTGATGGAGAAAATGTTGATTCTAAGAAAATAGACGAGGTAATAAAAAATATAAAAGGTAAAGAAAATACAAAGGTTAATTTAACTGTCCAAAGAAAAGGAGAAGAGTTAAGTTTTGATATTAACAGAGAAACTATAGTAACAAAAAGTGTATCAAATGAAGTTATGGATAATAACATAGGATACTTAAGAATAACATCTTTTGATGAAAATACATATAAAGAGTTTAAAGAAAATTTAAGTCAATTAGAATCTAAAGGAGTAAAAGGACTAGTGATAGACTTAAGAGACAATCCAGGAGGGTTATTAGATGTTTGTGTGGATATAGCAGATGATTTGATAGGAAAGGGAACTATTGTTTATACAAAGGATAATACGGGGAATAAAGAGTACTATAAATCAGATGACAAAGAAGTTAATATGCCAATTGCTGTTTTAATAAATGGAGGAAGTGCATCTGCATCAGAAATTTTAACAGCAGCATTAGTTGATAATGGAAAAGCTATAGCGATAGGAGAAACATCTTTTGGTAAAGGGTTAGTACAAAGCGTAAAAGGATTAAAAGATGGTACTGGATATAAATTGACAACTGCTCAGTATTTTACACCAAATGGAGATTATATAAATGGAAAAGGTATTACACCTAAAATTCAAGAAGCAGATGAAAATCAACAGCTTAAATCGGCATTAGAATATATTAAGAAGGAAATTAAGTGATAACCCAATGATTTCTTTACAGGCTAAAAAAGCTGTAAAACCAAAAACTGCAATTATACTTGGAGCTCTTGCGGGAGCTA
>NZ_JANKBY010000257.1:0-5428 GCF_024621905.1 Terrisporobacter muris | reverse complement strand
AGAAAATAAAGATATGGATGAAAGCTTAATTGATGGAAAATCATTTGAAGAAAAGCTAATGAAAGCAATTATAGACAATATGAATATTAAAAATAATAAAGAGATAATTAATTATAAACAGTCATTAAAAGAGTTAGATGAATATATAGCAAAGTGGGTACATGAAATAAAAATTCCAATATCTGCATTAAATATTATGACAGATAGATTAAATGAAGCGGAAGACAGCATAGATATAAAAAATCAATTGGCTAAAATGAGTTTTTTGGTGAATTCTATTTTATATAGTAGTAGAAGTACAAGTTTGTTTGAAGATATATTTATTAATAAAGTCAATTTAGAAAAATTAGTAAAGTCTTCAGTAAAAAATAACTCTTTTCTTCTAATAAAAAATAATATTGAAGTTAGCTTAGAGAACTTAGATTATTTAGTGTATAGTGATATAAAATGTCTTTCGTATGTTTTAGATCAAATTATAAATAATGCTATTAAATATTCAAAGGAAAATAATAGAATTGAATTTTATGCAAAACAAGAAAGTAATTTCATTACATTGTCTATAAAAGATTATGGAATTGGAATAAATCAAGAAGATTTAAATAGGATTTTTGATAAAGGATTTACAGGTTCTAATGGAAGAAATAAAATTTATAAATCTACCGGAATGGGAATGTACTTTACGAAGAAAATGATAGATAAATTAGGACATAGGATAGAAGTATCATCCAAACTAAATGAGTATACAAATTTTAAAATATATTTTTATGATATATCTGATTATTTAAATATGGAAAATTAGAAAACTTAGATGATTTTATGTTAACTAAGCATAAAACATATCTAAGTTTTTTATTTTATATACAAGTGTATTATATTGACTCAAATATTAGGGGGAAAAATGATAAACGTAGTTGCCTTAAGCGGTAGTGAATGCATATCGTTGGCGACATGAGCATAGCAAATTTTTTATAAACATGAATTTTATTATTATATTTAATATATAATGAAATGAAACGATATAATAGCTATTATTTAAATATATCTATAAAAATTATGAGAGGGGCTTACATATGAAAAATTTAAAAAGGGAAGTGTTTACGATACCTAATATAATGGGGTATTTTAGGATAATTTTGATACCTATATTTTTATATATTTACTATAATGCAACATCAGTTAGAGACTATTATATAGTAGCAGGTATAGTATGTGTTTCTGGAATAACAGATTTTTTAGATGGTTACATAGCTAGAAACTTTAATATGATTACTGAGCTGGGAAAATTTATAGACCCTTTAGCTGATAAATTAACTCAAGCAGCTCTTGTATTTTCTTTGGCATTTAGGCATAAATTAATGTGGTATTTGGTTGGATTATTTATAATAAAAGAAGGATTTATGGCAATTATGGGGATTATAATGCTTCGAAAAGGTAAAAAATTAGATGGAGCAAAGTGGTTTGGAAAACTTTGTACAGCCATACTTTATATCGTAATGTTTATACTAATACTGTTCCCAAGAATGAATGATACTAGAGCAAATTTCTTAATAGTAGTATGTGGAATGTTTATGTTGATGTCTTTTATATTATATATACCAGTATTTTATAAAATGTATAAATCAAGCAAATAAGATAACTCTGTAGAGAGTAGTTATATAAATTAAATTTCTTGTAGAGTATAATATGATTTATTCATATAGTTATATATAAGCATAAAATCAGGAGGGATCGTATGACAACATATATTTTATATACACTAGCAGCTGTAATGTGCTTTATGTCCTATTTAAAAAACAAAGATAAAACAAAAAATGCTTTAATAAAAGCTTGCAAATCAATGGAGAATATCATGCCTCAATTTTTATCTATAATAGTAATAGTAGGATTAATGCTAGCTTTTATTGATACGAATACTATTTCAAGATTAATAGGAAATGAGTCAGGATTTTTAGGAGTTCTATTTTCAGCAGTTGTAGGATCAACTGTTATGGTTCCAACTTTTGTAGCATTTTCAACAGCAAATACATTATTAAATAGTGGAGCGGGTTATGCCCAGGTGGCGGCTTTAGTATCAACTTTAACATTTGTAGGAATAATGACATTTTCTCTAGAAGCCAAGTATATTGGGAAAAAAACTGCTTTTTATAGAAATTTCTTTGCATTTCTATTTTCATTTATAGTTGCTTATTTTATAGGGGGGATATTAGGATGAAAAAGAAAATTTATTTTTTTGTAAATCGATATAAATTTTTTCTTATTTTTCTTGTTATTCTTATTTTAGTTACTATATTTGAAAGAAATATAGGTATAAAGGCATTTAATAGTACGAAGGGTAGTTTTTTACAGATGCTATCAGTGTTACCGCCTATTATGATTCTTCTAGGATTAATGGACGAGTGGGTATCTAGAGAATCAATGATGAAATATATGGGGGATGATTCGGGAATCATGGGAATTGTCATAGCCATAGCTTTTGCAGCTTTTGCTGCAGGACCAATGTATGCGGCATTTCCTTTTACAGCTGTCTTATTAAAAAAAGGTGTGAAGCTTACAAATGTGATTATTTTTATGAATGCATGGTGTGTTATAAAAATTTCAACTCTTTTATTTGAAATAAGTTCCTTAGGATATAAATTTACATTTTATAGGCTATTAATCGATTTTGTTGGAGTTATTGCTATGGGATATTTAGTTAATTATTTTGTTATGAATACTGGTGAAGAGGATAAAGTTTTAAAGAGTTATATGAAAGAATCTTAAAAGAATAAAAATATATACAAGGCATAAATTAAATTATCTCATTTATGCCTTGTATAAAATCATAATAGAATATTATTTCTATTAACTTTGTTACTTTAGCAACGGTCTAAGACGTTGGCGATATGAAGCGATTTGTCGACACAATGCTTAAGCAAAGTGAATTTTTAAATTAAGCAAGAATACCTACTTTTCTTAAAAGATACTCAGCATTTGTAGTTAAAGACCTTCCATTTTTAATCTTATAATCAAAGAAAATCTCACCATCTACATAATGTTCATTAAAACTGTAGTTCGTTATATTAGGGTTTTCATCTTCTAAATTACAAACCTCTAGATCATGAGTTGTAATCATTCCTGAAACATGAGATTTACATAGTTCTTTTAACACGCCTTCAGAGCCTTTAAGCCTATCAACAGAATTTGTTCCTCTAAAAATTTCATCTATTAGAAATAGTGTTTGTGGGTCACTATGAGATTGATCGATTATTTTTTTTATTCTTTTTAACTCAGCATAGAAGGTTGAAATGCCTTCGTTCAAATCATCTCTTATACGCATGGAAGTAATTATTTTCATCTTAGAAGATAACATACTATCTGCACACACGTAACTTCCAGCACGAGCAAGAACCATATTGATACCAACAGTTCTCATAAAAGTAGTTTTACCAGACATATTGGAGCCAGATATAATGTAGATATTATTATCTAGTTTAAAATCATTACAAATACGTTTTTCATTATTTATTAGAGGATGCCCTATATTTGTGGCTTCAATAATATTATTTTTATTATTAAAACTAGGAAGACACATATTGTTACAAATCCTAGGAAGATTGGCAAAACTTATTAAACTTTCCAGTTCTCCTAAAGTATAAAACCAGTTTTCAACTGAATCAGAGTATTTCATCTTCCAATTGTCCAAATCTATGGCATTTTTATAATCCCAAAGCAATAGAGAATTTAGTATTATGCACATTACTCCATTATTACGTTGATTGATATTTGAAGCTATTTTTGATAATTGTTTAACTCCTATTTTAGCAGTCTCTAAGTTTTTTACAATTTCATCTAACTTATTAGTTTTAAACTCTATTTTTGTAATATTATCTATAACATTATCGTAGCGACTGATTTTGGGTGCTAATTTTTTTAGAGTTCCAACATAATGATTTGCTTTTAAATAGCCAATAATCCAAAGCAATAGTTGGAATATGATTAAACAATTAAGAATAATAAAACTTAGAGTGCTTTTAGTAAATATTGAATATAGCAAAGTAAGACACGTTATTATATTTGAAATTTTAAATAATAATTTTAAGTAATTACTCTTAATAAATTTTTTCGTATCTTGTAATTGAGAAATTAAAATAGGAAAATCCTCATCTATACCAACTAGAGAAAAATCATACTCGGTTTCAGCACAAAAACTATAATTATTTCTTAACTCAGTAATAGCCTCATGGCGTTTTTTCAACTCTTTATCTGAAAAATTAGGATTCAGCAAATCTTTTACAAATCGTCTTCTTCCATAATAAGTACCAGTACTATTAATCATTTGGAATAAAGATTTGTTTCCAACTATGTCCAAATCTGTTGCATAATCATGGTCATAATCTATAAACTCCTCACCAATATCAGTAAAATTAGACCATTCACCAGTAATTCTTTTTATATTTGATTCATTAATTTTTATAACCCCTTCTTCTTTATATATTTGATCATATGTAGTTTTATGAGCTAAGGATGCTATGATGAAAAGGATAGCTTCAACTATCAGGACTAATATCAATTTTAAAGGGTATTGATTTACATATATTTTGTAAATGTTATAACATATTAAAATAAATAAAAACATTTTAATAATAGTAATTATATTAGCAGTCTTATTATATTCTACTATGTTATTTTTTCTTTTTTCTATATCATCATTAAATATTGATTCCATAAGTGTCACCTCCAAATTTATCCTGTAATTTTTATGATAACCAATAATTGCGTAAAATCCAACTTAATTTGTAGAAATATTAAAAGCTCCTCTCAAAATAATAGAATTAAATTAAAAAGGAGCCTTATTTTTAATATTTAATATATATTAATTCTGCTTCATTATATCTAGCAATTGCATAAATTACATCAGAAAGTCTGTTTATGTATTTTAATAAAAATGGATTTACAGTTTCTATTTTACTAAGAGAAAAAATTCTTCTCTCAGCTTTTCTACAAATAGTTCTAGCTATATGTAAATTAGCAGAGATTAAGTTAGTTCCAGGAACTATAAAAGCATCTATTTTATCAATTTTTTCAATATAAGAATCTATAATTTTTTCTAAAGATACGACATCATCATTACTTATGGGTGTTTTATAGGTTCCTTCTTCTTTAGTAGCTAATTCAGCAGAGACTGCAAATAATTTTATTTGTATACTTCTTAAAATTTCCTTATCTTCATCCTTAGCATAATTTGTGCAAAGACCTATGTAAGAGTTTAATTCGTCTAAAGTCCCATAAGACTCTACTCTTATATCATCTTTATCAACCCTAGTTCCATCGTATAAAGAGGTTTTACCTTTATCACCTGTCTTAGTATATATTTTCATAATAGTCCTCCTATATATTTTAATAATATTTATAATATACCCATAGCTAATAAACATATATACAAATATTT